>JAKEGI010000162.1 GCA_022615595.1 Bacteroidales bacterium
ATTTTCCGGCTGTCTTGTATACAGATCCCAGGTTTTCCAATAGTTCTATGTAGTTATCTGTAGCGGTTTTCTGTTGTCTCTCAAGGATTTCTTTTGCTTGTCCATAAAACCTTATTGCCTGATCATGGGCATATGCATTCTGTGCTTTTTTCCCAGCCTCGATTGAATACAATAATGTCTTATCTTCGATCTTTGCTTGTGCAAAATGGTGTGCCAGTTCAAAGATAACTGGCTCAAGATTCTCTCTGTGCTTTTCCTCAATGAGGGTAGCTATCTGCCCGTGAAGTATGATTCTCTCTTCTTCCGAAACATGTTTGTATAATGCCTCCCGTATCCGGTCATGCATGAATACCACATTCTCCCTGCCGGTTATATCCCTTGTCAACAACTGGTTCTTTATCCCGTCTTCTATGGCATCGATGACGATTTCACGGGGGATGCCGGTCAGGTCCGAAATGATCTCAAACTCGATCTCCCTTCCCATGAGTGAAGCGTAAGCGAGTATTTTTTTATGTTCCTCCGATATCTCATCAACCCTTCTCAATACCACTTCAACGACATTTGTCGGCAATGAGGCCTGGCCGAGTTTATTAAGGTCATAATGATAATGGTTGTTCTTGAAATAAACGATCTCCTGATCTACCAGCGAGTGTAAGAGTTCAAGGACAAAGAAGGCGTTCCCGCTCGTCCTTTCGTGCAGCTCCTTTGACAGGGGCAAAATCTCTCTTTCGTCTTCCATAAGTATTTCGGAAATAATGCGTGTCGTGTCTCCCATGCCAAACGGCTTCACAGCCATTTCAGAGAGAGGCACATCCTGTTCTTTCATTTTATCTATAGCCTGAACCCAGGGGTGATTTTCGTATACATCGGTATCCCGGTAACTGGCGATGACCGTTATGGGACGGCTGTCGAGGCCTGCTGCAACCCTCTGCGCCAACTCTATACTCCCTACATCCGCCCACTGGAGATCGTCAAGGAAGAGTATGAGCGGATTCTGTTCAGACCCGAGGCTCAGGAGGAAATTCGACACGGTTATCATGAACCTCACCCGTTCCTTCTCCGCATCCATCGCCTCCAGTTCAGGCTGCTTCCCGATCAGCTCTTCAATCATGGGGGCTATCTTTACCACTTCACCGCCCAGTTGCCCCACTGCCTCCTGTATCCTCTCAGCGGCTGCTTTCCTTTCTTCCTTGCCAACTCGCTTGATCTTACGAACATAGGCGTCAAGGGCCTCAGTGAAAACATTAAACGGCGTAGTCGATTCATACTGATAACATTTGCCTCCTACAAATATCCCCCCTATGCTGTGTATATACCCCCTGAGTTCGTCAACAAGCCGGGATTTGCCCACTCCGGGTGATCCACTCACAAGAGCTAATCCCCCTTTGCCCTGCTTGGTCTGTGCTATCAGATTATGCAGAATATCCAGTTCCTCGTCCCTCCCGATAAGGCGCGTTGCAAAGCTGAGCTGAGCTGCCCTGTCACTGCGGGCTATTTCAAAAACAGGCTCTCGCGTCCCGTCAGCACGCTGTCTCCGGTATTCTTCCAGGTCTGCTATCAGACCCGAAACCGCCTGGTAACGGTCAAGAGGGTCTTTGGCTATCAGCCGCAGGATGATTTGTTCAATAACCGAAGGGATTGAAGGGTTAAGTTTTCTCAGAAGCGGGGGGTTCTGCGCTATATGCTGATGGATAAGTGTTGCAGTGTCTCTTCCGTCATACGGAAGCTTCCCGGTGACGAACTGGTAAAAAATAATACCCAGAGAGTAGATATCAGAACGTTCATCAACCGGTTTTCTCAGTATCCCTGTTGCCTCCGGCGACATGTAACCGAAGGTCCTGATTATCTCGTCCTCTTCCTTTATCCCTGCAAGGTCGAGGAGCAGCCCCATTCCGAAGTCAGCCAGTTTGGTCTCCGGTCCATGTCCGTTCTGAAATATCAGTATGCTCGATGGGTTCAGGGATTGATGAATAATTCCCTTCTCGTGAGCTGCGCTTAACCCTGAACATGCATCAAGCATAATTGTTACTGCGTTATCTATCTCAGTGATTTGCCGGAACCGCTCGGAAAGAGGCTGCGCGCCGTTGACATGTTCTGTTACCAGATAATCCCGGCCCTCAAATTCTCCGGTTGCAAATATCCTGAGCAGGTTCGGATGGGTCGTGTGGGATACATTCTCTACTTCTCTCCTGAACCGGAGCCGCCTCTCCAATGACCGGTGTCTTACTTCGTCACTGAATATCCTGACGGTTACCGGCTTGCTTTCGCTCTGGTCAAAGGCATCATGGATTGTGTACAGTCTGTCCCGAAATTTCTCATCTGTAATCCTGTAACGATTGGCGATTACCTTCCCCTGCATTCCTCGTTGTCCTTAGGTTAGTCTCTCTTCTGTGGAGTACTGCTTCTATCCGGGAAACCGGTACTGCATCGCATTACACCGCCATGGTCAGTATTCTGTTCATGATTTTTTACCTTTTTTCGCAATAGAATTGCATCTCCTGGCTGATTTGCCGGCCTGAGCTTTTTTCTGAATTTTAACCGTAGTCCCAGTCGGAGAAGAAGTAATATCAAGCTTGTCTGCAAAGTGCTGGACGATAAGCAGCCCGCGCTGCCTTCGAATGACATCCAGCTCCGGTTTGGCTACTTCCTCCTCCATAAGTCTTTTGACCTCCTTTAATACTTTCTGTGGATCAAA
>JAKEGI010000163.1 GCA_022615595.1 Bacteroidales bacterium
CCATACTCATCTGTTAATGTGACATTTGCAGAGATAAAGCAGGCAGAGCCGAGGATATGGTGGCCAAACGGAATGGGACAACCGGCGCTCTACCCGGCTTCAGTGACATTCCAGGGAAAGGACGGCACAACACATGACCGCGAAGACATTATGTTCGGTTTCAGGGAGACAGGAGGTTACTTTGACGAGAAGATAGGATCGCGTGTATTTACCATCAATGGCCAGAAGATCTTCATCAGGGGGGCAAACTGGATTGCCTCCGATGCGATGCTTCGTCTCAACCCTCAGAGGTATGAGGCCGAGGTGAAGATGCATGCCGAGATGAATATGAATATGATCAGGGTTTGGGGAGGTTCGATAATGGAAAGGCCTGAGTTCTATGATGCCTGCGACAGGTATGGCATACTTGTATGGCAGGACCTATGGATAACCGGCGACTGTAATGGAAGATGGCCCGACGAGAAAAAGGCTGAGACGCAGGAGCGTCGCCGCGAGTATCCCGACAGCCATTCTCTTTTTATCGAGTCGCTCACAGACCAGGTTAAGATGCTTCGCAACCATCCATCGCTATATCTGTGGTGTGGCGGAAATGAATTTCCTCCACCTCCTGAACTGAATGGCAGGATAAGCAGAACCCTCGCAGCCCTTGATGGCACAAGATACTACCTTGACGAATCGACATCGCCGAGCCTTCTTAAGAACACGATTGGAGGCAACGGTGACGGTCCCTACGGTGTAAAAGAGCCGGTATGGTACTTTACCCAGAAGTGGTACCCCTTCAATCCTGAGATCGGTTCAGTCGGGCTCCCCAATATGGAGTCAATGGTAAGGATGATGGAAGAGAAGGATCTCGTACCCCCCTCAGGGAAAGAGGTGAATGATATATGGCGGTATCACAAATATCTTGGTTATGGCGACATGATCGAAAAGATGGGAGAGGTAAAGGACCTGAAGGATTTTGTCACCAAGGCACAGATCGCAGGTTATGATCAGTACCGTTCCCTTGCCGGGGGTTTTACTTCAAGAATGTGGGACTGGTATACCGGTTTCCTGGTATGGAAGAGCCAGAATCCATGGCCAGCACTTAAGGGACAGTTCTATGACTGGTTTCTTGATCAGAACGCCACATATTATGGATTTAAGCATGCTGCAGCTCCTCTGCACCTGCAGTTTAATCCCTCCGACTCAGTTGTCTATATTGTCAATTCTACACCCAAGGAGCGCAAGGGGCTAAGGTTTGAGGCTGTTCTTTCAGATGAAAATGGAAAGGAGTTGTGGAAGCGGTCACAGGAGGCAGGTGTGCCTGCAAACAGTGTGATCAAGGTATGGGAAATCGATCTGAAGGCTAAGCCTGCCCGGATACATTTCCTGAAACTGAAGATAACCTACCTCTCCACCGGGGTCACCATTGATGAGAACACATACTGGCTGCCTTATGAGAACAGGCAGGAAGCATTCATGCAGCTCAGTGATGCCAAAGTAGTGGCTCAGATGACCAGAAACGCCAGTGGCAAGATCACCGTGGACATTGCCAACAGTGGCGATGTTGCGGCATTCTTTGTGAGGATGAAGGTCATCAAGACTCTGACGGGTGAGATGTTATCACCGGTTTTCTTCGATGATAACTACATCGTCATCATGCCCGGAGAGAAGAGAAGCATCACCGTTGATATCAGCCTGCTTACCGAGGAGAGCAGAAATACTCCGCTCTCGCTCTATTATGAGGGTGTTAACCTGATGCCCGGGATGACGAGGTTGTAGGGGGATCCATAGTGTCTTGCGGTCCTGCGGTCTTGCGGTCTTGCGGTCTTGCGGTTTCAAAGTATCTGATTACCGATTCCCTGCTTGCCCCATGCCCCATGCCCCATGCTCTTATCCGATCCTGCTTATCTCTTCAAGGCGGTGGTGATCAAGGAGTGTGATGCTTTTGTCAGACAATGAAATGATTTTGTCTTTCTCGAAGCTCTTCAGGACCTTTACGGCACCTTCGGTTGATATCCCGGCAAAATCGGCAAGCTCCCTCCTTGACAGGTGTCTGAACAAATCTTCGCCGCCGAAGTTCTCTGGTGCCAGCGTCAGCAGCACAGAAGCCATCCTTCCGTTGGTCTGCTGGTGCAGAAGGTGGTCAAGCGATGAGTAGAGGCGGGTATTATGCTCACAATACCTCCTGATGATCGCAAAAGCAAATGCTCCGTTGTTCCTGACCAGCCCCGCTATTGCATCCTTCTCTATCAGGAAGCCTGTGGTCTCTGTCAGTGCCACGACGGAATAGCTGAAGGTGTTTGGATTGAACACTGCTGACAGTCCGACCATCTCACCCGGCCTCAGAATACGAAGGTTATAGTCGCGCCCGTTGCTGCACTCTATGTATTGCCTTGAGAATCCGTTAACTATAAAAATAACGTAAGAGGCAAAGGCGCCCTGCTTTGTTATGTTCTCGCCGCGCCGGAACAGTACCTGCACCCGGCTCTCACGGATCAGCAGCGTCTCCTCCGGTGTAAGGGCTGAGAAGCATGGCATGGTTATGTCACAGTTGAAATCCTTGTCGGTGTCGCTGAATGTTTTCATCTCAAAGAGTGAATGACAAAAATAATCAATAACAGGTCAACTTTTTTATTGTCGTGTTTCAATCGCTGCATTGTTGAAAATAATCCTTTTATCATCAGCTGGCGTTTCGCAATAGCTTACTTTTGTGAAAAATTTTACGGACCATGAGACACAAGACAGAAGCCGGCTGGAAAGGCAAGATGAAATTTGATACCGTTGTTAACGGACACCATTTATTTATTGATCAGGCTGGTGACCATGGCGACGACAGCGGTCCGCGTCCGAAGCCTCTTATGCTTGCAGCGCTTGCAGGCTGCACGGGGATGGATGTCATATCACTTTTGAAGAAGATGCGCCAGGAGGTTGAATACTTCAATGTGATTGTCGAGGGAGATACTGAGGATGAGCATCCGAATGCATTCATAAAAATGCATGTCATTTACGAGTTCAGGGGTAAGGAGCTGGATACGGAAAAGATTGAGAAGTCAATCAGCCTCTCTATGGAACGTTATTGCGGAGTTTCAGCGGTTTACCGGAAAGCAGGCATAGAGATGACTCATGAGGTGAGGATTCTGGACTAAAAAAGGTACAAGGTACAGGGTACAGGGTACAGGGTACAAGGAGCTGTACGAAAAACCAAGAACGAAAAACTAAAAACTAAAAACTAAAAACTATGTTATACACGAATTTAAATCACATCGAGACAGCTTCTCAGCTGGAGAAGATAATCAATGAAAACGAGAATGTAATGGTATGCTGTGGTCGTATGGGCCCGATGTGCATCCCTGTCTACGGGGTAATGGAAGAGCTCGAGCCTGTATACTCACATGTTAAGTTTTACGATATGGAGTTTGACAATCCGGAGGCTGGCATCATACGCAATGCACCTGAGACAAGGGGCTTCATGGGTCTGCCCTACACAGTTTATTACAAGGAGGGCAAGATCGTAAAAGCCACTTCAAGCATCCAGAACATGGCACAGGTGAAAAGTATCCTTGATAGTCAGTTCGGACAGCCAAAAGCATAAATGATGGAGAGTGCCGGTCATTATGATGTCATCGTTCTCGGCGGAGGACCTGCCGGGCTCACGGCAGCAATATACCTGTCGCGCGCCCGTATCAGGACATTAGTCCTTACCGATGCGACACCTGGTGGCCAGATGACGCTGACCCATGAGATAGCCAATTATCCGGGGATAGAGAAGATAAACGGCTATATGCTCGGATCGGTTATGAAAAAGCAGGCCACCGCCTTTGGTACTGTGGTAAAATCAAATACCATTATTTCATCCATGGTGCTTGATGCTCAGGTAAAGAGTGTCACAACATCTGAAGGGGAGACATACACAGCTGGTGCAGTCATTCTTGCCACCGGAGGGCGTTCACGTACCCTCGGTGTTCCGGGAGAGGATCTTTTCAGGGGAAGAGGCATATCATACTGCGCCACATGTGACGGTGACTTTTTTACCGGTAAGGAGATAGTTGTGGTTGGTGGGGGTAACTCAGCCCTTGAAGAGGCAGTGTCACTGACAAAATATGCAACAAAGGTGACAGTTGTTCACCAGTTTGACCATTTCCAGGCGTTTCAGTATGCCATTGAGGAGGCCCGGGCAAACCCGAAGATAAGTTTTGTGATGAGTTCAACCATTTCTTCATTCTATGGCAATGACAGCCTTGAGGGGGTTGAGATAAAGAACCTCATCAGCGGCGATGTCACCAGGTTCAGGACTGACGGTGTGTTTATATTTATAGGTTATGTGCCCAATACTGAAACACTAAAGGGGCTGGTCACTCTGAATGAGAGGGGAGAGATCATTGTCAGTGCGGACATGTCTACAGATATCAAAGGAGTATATGCAGCCGGTGACGCTATAGTAAAGCGTTACCGCCAGGTAACCACAGCCGTGGGTGACGGCACAGTTGCAGCACTGGCCGCTGCAGATTACCTCAATACATTGAAAAATAAAGAATAAGAAAAAAGTTATGAAAGGATTAATTATTGCACTTGTAATAGTGGCCGCGGTGGCCTTCCTCGTCATTCGTGCCTGGCACAAGATGAAGAATACACCAGTGGTTGAAGACAGTCATCTCATTGAACAACTGACAGAACAGAATTTCAATAACAAGATTAAGAAAGGTGTTGTTCTGGTTGATTTCTGGGCTGACTGGTGTATGCCCTGTAAAATGATGGCTCCCATTCTCAACGAGGTGGCTGAAGCTGCAGAGGGTGAGGCTATTGTATATAAGCTCAATGTTGATGAGCAAAGGCAGGTTGCTGCCAGTTATGGTATCAGGAACATACCGACCATCATTGTTTTCAGGGATGGTAAGGAGGTTGAGAGAATTGTCGGGATGAAGACAAAGGAGGTGCTGATAGCAAGCATCAAAAAGGCTCAGCAATAAGATTTTATGTTAATTGGTTGGGAGGGTGCCCGGATGAGTTTCATCTGCCGGCACCCTCTTTGGCTTTTTCATAGTCGGGTGCCTCAAGAAGATTTCTGAATCTTTCGGAAGGCCTGGTCCTGCAGAAGGAGTCAAGGTAAGCTTCGCGGGTCATTGAATCCCAGTGTATGGCGCCGTGATAATACTGAATGTTATTGAAAACACCGAGGATGACAAGAGTCAGGTAAACGGATATTATTGATATCCGAAGGAACCTGCATACAGAGGCAAATGAGTAAGAGAGCAATGCGGCAGCGGCCACGGCCATGAGAGCATAGCTGTCAATGAAAGGTCTTTGTCCGAAGCCTCCTCCGTACCACCAGCACCACCATGATAATATTATGTATGCATTAAGTGGAAAGAAGATCGTAACAGGCAGGGCATGAGGTGATCTCCGCCTCCAGAGTGCTGCTATCCCGGAGACGGAGAAGAGGAGAAGAGGGGTATAAATAAAGAGTCCTTTTCTGAAGCTGAAGAGTCCCTTAATGATTGCGGGGTCATTGAAAAAGAACTTCTCATTGCCATAGGAGAAATATAGCCACTGACCTGTCATCTCCTTCCAGTAGATCATCTGGGGAATCCAGACCACCACAACAATAACCGCCATGATGATCAGATACCTGTATTGAGAGGCAAGGCTCAGAATCCTGGTTTTCAGATCACTTCCTGTTTTTACGGCATAAAGGAGGAAAAATAATGCGATGATGATATTTGTCGGCCTGATAAGGGATATCATTCCGAGCAGAAGCCCTAATCGCATAGCATGCCAGATGATGTTGGCTGCTCTGGAAGAATGACAGACCACCCCCTCCGATATCCGCCATTCGGCGGAGTCGGAGACCCCTCCCCGATAAATCGGGGCAGGCTCTGACTCAGGAGGGGAAACCATAAGGTAGAAAGTCCGGTGCCATTTCATTGAGTACCATATGAATGCACTGATAAGTGCAAAGCTGTAGACATGTGACATGGTTCCCTGGAAGAGAGTATACCAGTAGAGGTTTGTGGCAAAGACAAAACCTGCCAGAGTCATAGATGCAACAGTGTCGGAGAAGTGTTCCAGAAGTATCCTGCGGAGATAAATCATGCCCACAAGCAGATAGGTAAGTGACGAAATAAGAAGGAAGAACTTATATGGCTCAGAGTAGCCTCCTGCGTCAGCCCCGGTTATGATGGCAGACAAATGTCCGGCAAGAAAGAAAGGCATCCAAAGCAGGGAGATTCCCATTGTAGTCTTTACGAGGTTCCTGCCTTCCGGGGTTTTCTCGGGCCAGACAATGAATTTGTGTGGGCCGTCGTAACCGTCAACATAGCTCAGTGTGAGGTCGTGGTATATGAAGAGTGCAGGAAGATAGGCATAGTAAGAGATGGCATCCCATTCAATCACACGCTGCTCATCCTTCCAGTGCTTCACGTCAAGCATGTTACCGGTCATGAAGAGAATGATGAATGCGATAGTCATGGCAGATATCCATCTTCTCCCTTTCAGTCCGTATCTTAGAAGCTTTCCTGCTATCAGCAATCCGTCACTTATCCTGATCTTTTTTCCCTCCTCCTTTTTCCTTGGAAAATATGATACAGGATGCTCTGCGAATCTTGTTCCCTGTCTCTTCAATCCCTTCATCATCAGTTCGGTCTCAAAGCCAAACCGCTCTTCCTTCAGATCGAGCCCTTCGGCAAAAGGCTTGCTGAAGAGCTTGTATCCGCAGGTCATATCGGTGATCTTCTTTCCGGTA
>JAKEGI010000164.1 GCA_022615595.1 Bacteroidales bacterium
AATTAAGAAGGTAGTGGAATGCAAAAGGATTGGGATGGCTGTCATCGGGCTGGAGGTGCCTCATGCGCATGTTCACCTCATACCTCTCGACAGGGAGATGGATATCCTTTTCACCAACCCGAGGGTCGTTCTCTCAGATGACGAACAGAGGCGTCTTGCCAAAGCTATAGGTGAGCAGGTAAGACTGTAACAAGAAATCAGGCACAATAAAAAAGCCCCGGGCATTGCCAGGGGCTTTTTTAATATCGTCAGAAGTAATTACTTCTTCGCGGGACAGCACGGAGCAGCAGCAGCGGTACCCTGACCGGCCGGAACTGCCTCACCACCCTTGGTCTCAGCGCAACCTGCAGCTGAAGGGCACTTTGAACAGTCTTTGCCTGCAGTAGTGCTGCAATCTTTACCGGCAGCAGCATTTTTGCATGCGTCAGCGGTAGAACCACATGTGTCACACTTACCGTCCTTGTTATTGTCAACGAAGGTGCACTCTTTCCTGGTCTGCTTTTTCTCCTTGTCTGAAGCCTGAGCGTAAACTCCTGCAGCCACAACCATCAGTGCGATGAGAATAAGGCTGCCAATCATCCATTTCTTCATACTCTTTGTTAATTGGTTTAAAAAGTAACAGCCGCAATGTAAAAAAGTTTCTGAATATACAGACAAAATTATCTCATTTATCATAACTTTATGACTGTTATCGCTGCAAAGTGTCTCGCTATAAAGATATTGGCGATGATTTTCTCTCTCTCTTCTTCCCGCGGCTGTGCATGGCATGCAGTGCTCATCTGGTGCGGGGTGAACGGATTATATGCACAGGTTGTCTTCTTACAATTGCCAGGACGGATTTTCATTCCAGGCGTGGCAACACCCTCGAACAGGCTTTCTGGGGGAGGTGCCTCATTGAGAGAGCTGCAGCATTCTCTATATATAACAGGGGCAGCAGGATCAAAACCTTGATCCACGAGCTTAAATACAAGGGAAGGAAGGAGATAGGTACAATGCTTGGAGATCTTTATGGAGGCATACTCTCAGACAGCGGTTTCATGGAGGGAATAGACATGATTGTTCCCGTCCCGCTTCATCCGGCACGCCAGAGGGAGAGAGGGTATAATCAGAGTGACTGCATTGCATCGGGTATCTCTGCCGCAGCACAGTTGCCTGTAAGAGATGACATTATAAAACGTCTTGTGAAGGGAGGATCGCAGACACAGCACGGCCGGTACGCACGGTGGGAAAATGTAAAGGGACTGTTTATTGTATCGAAGCCCGAGGCTATTACCGGCATGCATCTGCTTCTGGTAGACGATGTGGTGACTACCGGATCAACGATGGAGGCATGCGTCAATGCCCTGCACGAAGCAGGAGATGTGAAAGTCAGCATTGTGGCACTTGCCGCAGCACAGAAGCTTACCCTTTAAGCCTCTCACTGTTCTTCCTGATGAACTCCTCCCAGTTTTTATATCCCTTGGCCGAGGCAGGTTTTGTGCTCTGGTAATAGTGGCAGAGAGCTGCTCCGAGGGCATCAGTGGCATCAAGGATCATCTTTTCTCCATGGAATGAGAGGATGGTTCTGAGCATTGTAGCCACCTGTTCCTTGCTTGCCTGTCCCTGCCCCGTGATAGACATCTTGATCATCCTGGGTGCATATTCGAAAACGGGAAGGTCACGGTAGAGGGCTGCGGATATGGCTGCACCCTGTGCCCTGCCCAGCTTGAGCATGCTCTGAATATTTTTGCCGTAGAAGGGAGCCTCGACAGCGAACTCGTCGGGATGATACTGGTCAATGAGCCTTAGTGTCTCCTCGAAGATAGTACGTATCTTTTTAAAGTGATCTTCCTTCTTTCGCAGATCAATGATACCAAGTGCTATGAGTGCCGGGCTTTTGCCGGTCACGCTTATTAACCCATAGCCCGTAACAGTGGTGCCGGGGTCTATTCCAAGGATTATCCTTTCAGCCTGGCTCTTATTCACTTGAGAAACTGACCCGGAGGGGCAAGATAAAGGTTCCTGGGCAACTGGTCACCTTCAGAGAAGACCTTGATTCTCCTGTATGATACCGCCGATTTTGTCTTGGTGCCCTCGAGCAGCGCAATAGCTGCTGCCAGTGACGTCTCCTGAGGATCACCCCAGTCGTGTGTGATGTCATCGTTAGCCAGCACGTCAGGTATCATACCTTCATAAAAATCTCCCTCATCTGATGAGTTGACATACTCGAAAGTGATAGGTGCAAATACATACTCGTAATCAGGGTTGGGATTACTGTTTGTCGGGAAGGGGAAGCCCCATAAATTCATTCCTGCCGGCTTTCCGTGGGTGGTGTCGCCGACGAGTGATACATCTATGTATGGCTTAAGGCTGTTGATGACAACCTCACTGGCCGATGCACTGCTTCGGGTGGTTATGAATACCACGCGGTTAAGGCCCAGCGGACTGTCGGTGCGGATGAACTTAAAGCTTTCATTCCAGTCAGCGGCGACAGCATTGTTATATTTTAACTTGTAGCAGATCTTGGTTGTATCACCTTTTTCCAGAACAAGGCTTGACAACTGCTGGGCAATGCTCATGTAGCCGCCTCCGTTATAGCGCAGGTCAATGATAAGATCAGTCACATTATTGGTCTTGAAGTATGCAAATGCCTCGTCAAGCTCTTCCTTGGACGGATCAATGAATGTCTCAAAGGCCAGGTATCCTGTCTTGCCGGTTGAAAGTTCAAGAATCCTGTAATCAGTTACGGAGTTGATTGTAAAACTGGCCTTCGCTGAGGTCAGACTTATTTTATTACCGTCAGGCTTGATGAAGTCGAATTTATTAGTATAACCGGCAGTAGAGGGTCCCATAAGAGCGTTGTAGGCTGCCCCGTCACCTGACAGAAATATCTGTGCAATATCCTGGTCATTTATCTTCTCAATAATCCAGCCTCTCCTTACTCCATCAGGCCACATATCCGAATTTTTATACAGGCTTACTACTCTCACCTTGTTCTCAGGGCCCAGTGCCATCCTTATACCATGGCCTACGAAGGTGCCTTCCATGGAAGCCATAAATTCATCATATCCGGTTACAAAGCTCCACCGGTCTTTAGGGGTGTATCTGAGGTCATCCAGGAGATCGTCAGGTCCGGTATAGTCTGACAGTTTTACCGTTGGCATCTTGTCATTCCACAGGTAAATATATTTCATGAGGTCATAAAGACCGTCACGTGCCCTCTCGTCAAGTGTGTAAGGGTCTATGGGATCCGGCTCCGGCTCCTTCTTGCAGCCGTAAACAAGAGGTATTATAAGCGCTATTACCAATATTGTTTTTTTCATTTTCATGCATTATAAAGTACAAAGGTAACAAAAAATATGCCGTTAATGTTTAGAGACGGCACTCCTGTTTTGGTACAGAACGCTGGCAACAATAAGGATCAGTCCTGCCGGTGTGGTGTAGTATATCGGCTCATCTATTATGAAATGTAGCAGGACAAGTGAAAGGAACGGTGCAAAATAGACAAGGTTGCTGATTTTGTCAGAGGTGGGGGAGAGCTGCAGTGCCCTGAGCCATAGCCAGAATGTTATACCCATTTCAAAGATGCCGCAGTAGACTGCTGCCGCGGCACCTTTCATGTTTACCCCGCTGCTGAACGAGCCGTTGAGG
>JAKEGI010000016.1 GCA_022615595.1 Bacteroidales bacterium
GGAAAATATCAATCCTGATGACTACAGTAACGCCTTGAAGAACAGCGCCGAGACACGACAGCCGCTCGATGTTGACAGGTTCATCCAGAAGCTCCCGGCGTCAAAACATGATTTATTCCTGATACCTTACGGTACAGTCCATGGTTCAGGAAAAAATAACCTCGTGCTCGAGATAAGCTCAACACCCTATATCTTTACATTCAAGATGTACGATTGGCTGAGGATGGATCTGAGCGGCAAACCCCGCGACCTGAATATTGAAAGGGCGATGGAGAACCTGTACTTCGAACGCAAGGGCAATTATGTGAGAGATCACCTTATATCGAAGCCCTGTATGTTAAATGAGGGAGACGACTGGCAGCTCTGGCATCTTCCCACACATGAGACTCACCTTTATGATGTTCACCGGTACACTTTCAAAACTTCAATAGATATCCAGACCCAAAACAAATGCCTGGTAATGAGTCTTGTTGAGGGTGGTTCAATCATGGTGGAGACAGTGAATGGTGTTTCTCACCAGTTCAACTATGCAGAGACATTTATTATCCCGGCCGCAGCCGGAACAGCGATGATCACAAATCTTTCAGGAGGTGAGGCAATGGTTGTCAAAGCCTTCGTTAAATAACAAGAGACAAGATGAAGAAGTTCTCAACCATTTTCAGCATTCTGGTTCTGGCATCCATGACAGGTGCCGGACAGTCATTCTTCACACCGGAAGACCATATGGTCAACGGTTATGCGCAAAAAATATCAGGACTTGACTTTGAGTATCATTCCTGCATTCCGGGTCTAAGGGAGAGCATCCTTGTCAGGGCCACTGGCGGAAAAGATTTTATGGAGTGGGAAACGGAAACGGTTAAAGAGAAGATAAGCGGGAAGTATGCGGCTTTCGTATGGATCGCGGCAATTGGCTCCGGTCCGGGCTCCGCGAGAATGGATCTTTCTATAGACGGTGTTCAGGGCTTCTCATTCTATACTGACACCCGTTCAGAGTGGGATATAAGCGGAGAAGGAGGGTCATCACTTGCCTTCCGCTCGATAATGAGAGACCAGCATGGTGACCATCACGGATACATGATACTGCGTATCCCGGCAGATAGGGTAAAACCTGGTGTGCCGCTGACGATCAGGGTAACCGGCAGTGCATCCAACCTGAGCTCCTGGTATATGACCTTCAGAAAGCCGGTCAGGACCGGTGTCTCACTTAATGCTTTTCCTGCCATATTGAAGAACGACGGTTCACCCCTTCAGCTGGTTGAAGCCGCAATATTTTATTTTGGAGAAGACACTGATGCAGAGATCTTTGCAAATGGCAAGCTTCTGAAATCGACCCCACTTAAGTTCGGTTATAATGCAGTTAACCTGGGGCTTCCGGCAGTTACCAAACCGTCAAAAGTGAAACTAAAGGTAGTTGCGGGTGACTTTACCCTTAATAATACCGTAACCCTTGATCCGGTGAGAAAGTGGACAATAAGTTTTATCCAGCATTCTCATACCGATATAGGATACACCCGTTCACAGACGGAAATACTTGCCGAGCACCTCAGGTATATCGACTATGCCCTCGATTATTGCGATGCAACTGACAGCTACCCTGAGAATGCACGGTTCAGGTGGACCTGCGAGACTTCATGGGCTGTTGACGAATATCTCAGGTGCAGGCCGGCT
Source organism: Bacteroidales bacterium (assembly GCA_022615595.1). Lineage (GTDB taxonomy): Bacteria > Bacteroidota > Bacteroidia > Bacteroidales > VadinHA17 > SR-FBR-E99. The sequence continues at coordinate 1,669 of JAKEGI010000016.1, forward strand.
GAGCAGATAGAAAGACTCAAGAAACGGATAAGTGAGGGAAGGATTGAAGTCACAGGCATGATACTTAACTTTGACGAATTGCCTGATGAGCAGATACTTGCTGCCTCTCTCGATGCCCTTGGCAGAATTAAGGCTCATGGGATCCAGGTTAAGCTGGCGATGCAGAATGATGTCAACGGTATAGGATGGTGCCTCAATGATTATTATGACAGGCTCGGGGTAAAATATCTGAATATGGGGACTCACGGACACCGTGCCCTAATATGTTTTGACAAGCCAACGATGTTCTGGTGGGAGTCTCCCTCCGGAAAACGGATGCTCACGTTCAGGGCTGAGCATTACATGACAGGCAACACGGTGATGGAGATACAGTCAGGCGACATTGACAAGTTCAAGAACAATCTTCTTAACTATCTCATCAGCCTCGCCTCAAAAAACTACCCTTATGATGAGATGGCCATTCAGCACTCCGGGTATCTCACAGACAACTCCCCTCCCTCCACATTCATGAGTGACCTGATAAACGAATGGAACAGGATCTTTGAATGGCCCAGGCTCACGACCTCTACTGCCGAATCTTTCTTTGTCGGAATGGAGCAGACCCATTCAAATGAATTCCCAGTTATTCGCGGGGCATGGCCTGACTGGTGGACCGACGGTTTCGGAGCATCAGCCCGTGAGGTTGCCATAACAAGGAGTTCGGCAGCTGCACTAAAAGCCAACATGGCTGGCCTCTCAATGGCAGCCACAGCTGGTATCACCATTCCAGAAGAGACAGGGTTGAACATTGACCTGGCCAATAATGCACTGCTCTTCTATACCGAACACACTACGGGATATTCAGAGAGCGTACGCGAACCATACAGCAAACCCACCATGGAACAGAGGGCTATGAAAGAGTCTTATGCATGGGAGGCCAACCGAAGGACCTCCATGCTGGGAGAATCGGCGATGGGACTGCTGCAGAGCATGTTCGCTAGAGAAGAGGCCGCTTCAGTAGTTGTATTCAACACCCTTAACTGGAGGAGATCAGAAATGGCTATTGTATATATTGACCATGAGATAGTTCCAAGGGGAAAGAAAGCAGGAATATATGACCGGGAGGGTGTACGGCTTGCAACCCAACCGTTATGGTACCGGTCTGACGGTACATACTGGGCCATATGGTTCAGGGATATCCCTGCATTCGGATACGGGAAGTTCTCGGTCAGGGCCGAAGAATCGGAAAAAATGAACCCGTCTCAGTCAGTCTCAGTGCTGGAGAACAAATGGTACCGGGTTGAGACAGACCAGGCACGTGGAGTGATAAAATCTCTGTATGATAAGGAGCTGGGAAAAGAACTGATAGATCCTGATGCGCCTTACGGCATGGGCGAATTCATCCTTGAAAAACTGGGCAACAGGTCACAGATGGAGAGCAGAATGCTCAATGACTTCGAAAGATATCCTCTTGATACAGTATGGTTTGATTACACTGAAGAGGGAGAGATTTGGAACACAATAAAATTCCTGGGCGAGTCGGAGACAGCCATCGGACCAAGAGGATATAGCTTTGAGATCAGGCTTTACAACACTGAAAAACGTATCGATCTTGATTACTCGATCGTTAAGAAGAGCATAACTGATCCTGAGGGCTTCTATATCGCCTTCCCCTTCACCCTCGAAGGAGGAAAGCATTTTACGGAGGTCGCCGGGGGTGTCATCGAGACAGGCAAGGATCAGATCATCGGGTCATCGAACGACTGGTATACTGTGCAGAATTTCACCGCCGTACGTAATGCAACAAGCCAGATGGTAATTGGCTGCAGTGAAATGCCTCTCTGGCAGTTCGGCGCAATTAATACTGGCAGGTACAAAGCCGGGGCATTGCCCCAGGGCACTCATCTCTACTCGTGGCCAATGAACAACTACTGGGTAACAAATTTCAACGCTGACCAGAGGGGTGGCCATACATGGACCTATTATCTCACCTCCTCATCTGATGCCTCAGATACCTTTGCCACACAATTCGGATGGGGAGCAAGGGTTCCGTTCCTGACCCGTATCATTCCGGGTGACGGTCGAGGTGATAGCCTTAGTTACGGATCATTCATAGTCGGATGGCCGCAAAACGTAGTCCTTGTGAGTATAAGACCTTCTGACGACGGCACTTCACTGATTGCCCATATCCGTGAAACAGGAAAAGAAGAGACGCTGCTGAATCTTAAGAACGGCATCACGGGAGAAGATCTGCAGATGGCGGAGGTCGACGCAACAGGCCAGGCTGTTGCTTCACAGGAGGTGAAGCTTATGCCGCTGGAATCAAAATTTTTCAGGATAATGCTCCCTTAGACCGTAAAATATTTATATGCGTTCTGCACTCACTAATGCACAGTTTTTCACGGGGACTGAGATAATACGTGACAGGGCC
>JAKEGI010000165.1 GCA_022615595.1 Bacteroidales bacterium
ATCGCACAGAAAAAATAAAGCCCGCCCCGCCGTCTGGCGGGGACAGGCTTTTTCTCTTGTCGGGGTGAGAAGACTCGAACTTCCGGCCCCTACGTCCCGAACGTAGTACGCTACCAACTGCGCTACACCCCGTTTCCCTGCCAATTGACAGGTCTGCAAAAATAACTATTTTTTTATAAGCTCAGCAATTTTCAGGTGAAGATCACTGCTGCTTACCGGCTTCGATAAATAGTCAGTGCATCCGGCATCAAGAGCCCTCTGCCTGTCCTCGGGAAAGGCATAGGCTGTCACCGCAACAATGGGAAGCGCCGTAAAAGCATCCTCACGCCTGATCCGTCGTGTCAGAGAGAGTCCGTCTTCCCCGCCTGTAAGCGATATGTCCATCAGCACCAGATCAAATATCTCCCTGTGCAGCAGGTCCCATGCCTCGCCGGCAGAGGCTACAACGGCAGTGTCATAAGTGCCAGACAGAAGCTTGTTGAAGTAGAGCTGACTGTGCGGGTCGTCTTCAACGATGAGTACAGCTGTTCTCTTTTTGGGAGTAGACTCTTTCATACCCTGATCAGTTTGTATGACATTGTTCCTGCTTTGATCTTCTCACCATGAACAAGTGTTGTGGTCCAGTCGGTACTCTTGTGTGCCAGCCTGAACTTATCCACTCCCGCCAGGTCATCACCACCCGTTTTTTCACACAGGTGTGCTGCACCGGGTGCGGCCATGACCATATCGGCACACGCCCTGTCAAGTGCAACCGGGTCTTTTGATGCGGCAATGCCAATGTCAGCCACCAGCGGCACATCGTTATGACCCCAGCAGTCGCAGTCGGGTGAGACATCAATAATAAAGTTGACGTGGAGTGCCGGTTTGTCTTTAATGACAGCGTATGCATACTCGGCCATCTTACGGCTGAGCGTGTCACCTTCAGAGCCCCATACCACCCTTGCTGCATCAAACTGACATACTGCGATACACTGTCCGCATCCGGTGCATTTTTCATTATCGATACGGGCGATCCTGTTCTCCGTCAGATGAACAGCGTCATGTGCACAGTTAATGACGCACAGGTTGCATCCGGTACAGTTTTTTTCATAGATAACCGGGGGATTGCCTGAATGGAGAAAGAGTTTTCCCCCTACCGAGGCACATCCCATACCAAGGTTTTTCATGGCGCCGCCAAATCCGGTCTGCTCATGACCCTTGAAATGGTTCAATGATATTATTATGTCTGCATCTGCCACGGCGGCGCCTATCATTGCCTTGCCGGTATACTCCAGGTTAAGCTCTATCTCCCGGTAGTCAGTACCTTTGATACCGTCACCAATGACAACATGGCATCCTGTGCTCAGTGGATTATAACCGTTGGTGAAGGCAGCTTCGAGATGATCCGGTGCGTTTGACCTCTCTCCGTGATAAAGTGTGTTGCAGTCTGTCAGGAAAGGCTTGCCCCCTTTATCCTTCACCATCTTTACTATGCGGGCAGCGAAGTTTGGCCTGAGGTAAGCGAGATTGCCGGGTTCGCCGAAGTGTATCTTCAGGGCCGTCATCTTACGGTTGAAATCTATATCATCGAATCCTGCTGCCCTTACCAGTCTCTCCAGCTTTTTCAGGAGATTCAATGAAGGCGTGCTGCGCATATCAATAAAGAATACGTCAGACGGTCTCATGAAAGTTTGTCCTTTAGCGATCAGACATTAAGTACATCAATAATATCTACAAGGCTTTGATTGAGGCCTTTGTGAAGTTTTACAGCTTTCCGGAAGGGTACCAGTACTATCTCATTATTCTGTAGGCCCACCATCACGCTCTTCTGTCCGTCAAGGAGTGCCTCAACGGCGGCATTACCCAGTCTGCTGGCATTTACCCTGTCGAGTGCTGATGGTGAACCGCCTCTCTGAAGGTGACCCAGAATTGACACCCTAATATCATAGTCCTTCAGTTCAGGTTTCAGTTTCTCCGCGATGGCTATTGCACCGCCCTCTTCATCGCCTTCTGCAACAATGATGATATTGCTTGACTTTTTTCTTTTGTTGCCGTTTTCTATCATCCTGCGAAGATCCCTGGCTTCACCCTTGATCTCAGGCATTATGATGGCCTCAGCCCCGCTTGCGATCCCGCTGTAAAGGGCTATGTGTCCGGCCTCAGCACCCATCACCTCGACGAAGAACATACGGTTATGGGCGCTGGCCGTATCACGGATCTTGTCTACTGCCTCGACCACTGTGTTGAGTGCGGTGTCATAACCTATTGTATAATCCGTGCCGTAAATGTCATTATCAATTGTTCCCGGCACGCCTACAAAAGGAATATCATACTCTTCATTAAAGATTGCAGCCCCCTTGAAGGTACCGTCTCCGCCTATCGCCACCACGCCGTCAATCCCGGCTGCAACGAGGTTCTCATAGGCTGTCTTTCTTCCCTCGGGAGTCCTGAATTCTTCACAGCGGGCTGTCTTCAGGATCGTCCCTCCACGCTGGATGATATCGGATACGCTGAATGCCTTCATTGGTTTGAAGTTGGCATTAATCATACCGCTGTAACCGTGCCTGATTCCAATTACTTCAAGACCGTTATAAATGGCTGTCCGGGTCACAGCACGGATGGCTGCATTCATTCCGGGAGAGTCGCCCCCGGATGTCAGAACGCCGATCTTTTTTATTTTTCCCATCTCTTCTGCAAATTATTCAAGAGTGCAAAGGTAATTTATTTGTTGTGCATTTACAATCTGGTCAGATTCCGTGCTTCTGACAAATTTCCCCGATCGCATCTGCAATCTGCCTTATAAGCCACCTGGGGGTCGATGTTGCCCCGCAGACACCTATACTTTCAGCCCCGCTGAACCACATTGGGTTTATCTCATCAATTGATGACACGAAATAGCTGCGTTTGTTTTCGCTCAGACAGATGTCATAAAGCATTTTACCATTCGAACTCTTTCTGCCACTGACAAAAATTATTACGTCATGCTGTCTCACAAATATCCTCAGTCTGGGTTCACGGCCCGAGACCTGTCTGCAGATTGTATTATGGACTTTCAGGTGGTTACCTGGCCATTTATCCCTGTTGGCCCTGAGCCTCTGCTCTATTACTTCGCTGATATGCTCATATTCTGTCGTGCTTTTAGTGGTCTGAGAGAATAGCCATACCGGCCTTGTGAAATCGATCTTGCTGATATCTTCGATCCCTGTAATCAGAATGCCTATTCCGTTGGCAGCTCCCAGCAATCCTATCACTTCTGCATGATCCTCCTTGCCGAAGATGGCTATCTGTCCGTTCTCTTTCCTGGCCTGGACCAGGACACGTTTGATCTTCTCCTGGAGTGAGTGAACTATCGGACAGGTGGCATCAATTATGTAGATATTGTTTCTTCGCGCCGTCTCGTAAGTGGAGGGAGGCTCCCCATGTGCCCTCACAAGTACTTTGCAGTCCCTCATTTCAGCGAAGTCATCATAACTGATTGTTACGAGTCCGAGATTCTTGAGGCGGTTCACCTCGATATCATTATGCACTATTTCGCCGAGGCAGTAAACTTTCTCCCCTTCCGTGAGCAACTCTTCAGCAATATTCACGGCGTTTTCGACGCCGAAACAGAATCCTGAACCGGGTTCAATGTCAATTTTCATTCATCCTCTCCTTAAATAGTTTTCTGAACCACACCATCTGTTCTTCAGGGGTCATCTCACTGTTATCAAGGACCACGGCGTCATCGGCCCGGCACAGCGGACTTATTTCACGTGAGGAGTCAATCCGGTCACGGTCATTAATGTTTTTCTCCACTGCCTCTATGTCAGCAGGCATACCTTTTTCCTGTAGTTCAAGATAACGCCGGTGTGCTCTCACAGAGGGGGTTGCCGTCATGAATATTTTCAGAGGAGCATCAGGGAACACAATCGTCCCGATATCACGGCCATCCATCACAATGCCTCCGAGGGTACCCATTTCACGCTGCAGTTCAACCATCTTTGCCCTTACCTCAGCAATAGTGCTTACCGCACTTACATTATCCGATACCGCCCTGTCGCGGATCTCTCTCTCCACACTCTCACCGTTGAGAAGAGTTTCATTAAATCGCGTTTTGTCATTCATCCTGAAAGTGATTTTTATTTCAGGCAATGAACTGATGATCTTCGCAGCATCTGCGACACCTCCTGAGACATAGCCCTTTCTCAGGCAGAAGAGTGTTACAGCCCTGTACATTGCTCCGGAGTCGATATATATGTAATTAAGCTCACGGGCAATAGCTTTGGCGAAGGTACTCTTTCCGCATGATGAGTAACCGTCAACGGTGATAATGGCTCTCTCTTTTCTTTTCATAGAGTGTACAAAGTTAAAACGAACGGGACAGTATTAGGTTCACCGGATGGATTTATTAAAAAGATAATCAGTTCTGAGTGTTATAGTCAGGTGGTTTGAGGAACCTGCCAGATGAAATGTATCGCGGCCGTAAGCGAGGTCAAATGCCCTTGATCGTATTCCGAATCCCCATGTGAATCCGGCCATGCCTGCACGTTGCCCGGTACGCAACTCAGCCCTGCGCTGGTAATTGAACCCGGCGCCGATCCAGAAGGCGTCTGCCGGCAGTATCTCGATTCCCAGGATCATGTGTCTCAGCAGACTCTCGCCAAAGCCGCCGGCAGGTGTCTCATCATCACTGTCATAATCAAAGGTAAGGTCCGGTTTTTCAATATGTCTGAAGGTCAGGGAGAAGCAGAAAGGAGCGTGTTCAAGTGCTTTTGTCACGCCGGCAATTATCTCGAAGGGCAGTGGCTCACCACCCTGTCCGGTATAGGTTATTATCTGTGCTCCGGCGTTCCTGATCACCAGTCCGGCATCGAGAAGGAGCCTCTTATTATGATATGCTGCGCCTATATCCGCGCAGATTCCTGCGGAGAAATATCTCTCAAGATGAGAGAATACAGGCTTGATGTTTATCCCTGCAGTAAATGAAGAGTCCAGCTGAAGAGACCACATCAGGTTGAATGCGTATTCTGCTGCCGTGAAAGTTCCCGTGATATTACCTTCGGCATCGGCTTCGGTAAAGCTCCCGTAGCTGATGAAACTCACTCCGGCGGCTATGTTGCCTTTGCTCTTCAGACTCTTGGCCCATGAGGCATAACCGTAATTTATACCTGCAAAATAGGTGGAGAAGCTGAGCGAGATGTTGTTATCCATTGATCTGCTCAGGAGGGATGGATTGAAATAGGGCAGGCTGAGATCATCCCTGCCCTGCGAGACCGTCATTCCGCCTGTCGCAGTGGCAAAGGCAGAGTGTCCCAGGTTAAGGAACTCATAGGTGTTGTCTCCTCCTGTCTGACCCATCAGGGGAGTCAGGGAAAGAGAAAGGAGAAGTATCATAAAACAATGCCTCATATACCGGAAGAGTTCAAACAAAGATAATACTATCACTCAAACCGGTCAGCAGGGATGGGATAACAGCGGATGGTCATGCGCTTCTTCCTGCCAGGTCGATATCCTGTGCCACTGACACTTTTTTCCCTGCCTGCGAGAGGAAGAGGCCGGCAATAACAACCGCCATGCCGACCGCATTTCTAAATGTCAGCTTGTCGCCGACGATAAGAAATGCAAAGAGGGCAGTGAAGAGAGGTATCAGGTTACTGAAAATATTGGCGCGCGATATTCCCAGATGCCTTACAGCATAGGCAAACAGGGCGAAGGCGCCACTGGAGGCAAAAACCGCCAAAAGGATAATTGAGCTGAAATCTTTCATTATAATGCCGGTTGCAATGAACTCCTTGAGGTCAAAGACGATGAAGAGTGGCAGGAAGAGAATCAGTCCTATTACATTCTGAATGTTTACGATGCTTATCGGGTTGTATTTTGATGCCAGCCGGTGCAGCACCATATTGTATCCCACAGCTGAAGCGACTGCCATAAACATGAGTGCCAGCCCTTTAATGCTCATGACAATGCCACCGGAGCTGCTGGTGATGAAAATGATGACTCCCAGAAACGAGACCACCACTCCGACATAATTGACCAGTTTAAGTCTTTCCCTGTAGAAGAGCCAGGCAAAGATTACGGCAAATACCGGGATGGTCGAGATGATTACAGAGCCAACGGTTGATGAGACATAGGTCAGGCCAAAGCTTTCTCCGAGGAAATAAAGAAAGGGTTCAAAGAGGGCCAGGAGAAAGAAATACTTCCTGTCTTCCTTCATTACTCCCCTGTAACCTCCCGTTATCCACAGCCAGGATGAGAGAAACAGTGATGCAATGCATAACCTTATAAAGACAATTGTTATCGGCTCATAACTCCTGTTAGCTATCTTGAACCAGACGAAGGAGAATGACCAGAAGATCATTGAAAGGACAAGAGCTAAATAGGGTTTACCCTTCATTGCGGACAAGATGGAACTGTTTTACGGCGGGCGAAGTTAATCCAATATTTTCTATATTTGCCACTTCAAAAGTGATCTATCAGATGAAAGGAATCAAAATCGTTGTACTTGCCAAGCAGGTTCCTGACACCAGGAATGTTGGTCCTGACGCAATGAAGGCTGACGGAACGGTTAACAGGGCAGTGCTGCCGGCAATCTTCAATCCGGAGGATCTTAACGCCCTTGAGCAGGCATTAAGGATCAAGGACAAATATGAGGGGACAACAGTTACAGTTCTTACAATGGGTCCTGGCAGGGCGGCTGAGATAATACGTGAGGGGCTATACCGGGGCGCTGATGACGGGGTGTTACTTACTGACCGTGCTTTTGCCGGGTCAGATACACTGGCCACCTCCTATGCTCTGACCCTTGCTGTCCGTAAGCTGGCGCCTGACCTTGTCATTGGCGGCCGTCAGGCCATTGACGGTGATACAGCACAGGTAGGTCCTCAGGTGGCTGAG
>JAKEGI010000166.1 GCA_022615595.1 Bacteroidales bacterium
CCATTACTGTCACGCCACTCTTCACCACCTTACTGTTAAGACCCCATGAAACAGGCTGAGGGTCAGCCGGATCAACGAGTGAGGCATAGTACTGTTCAACCTCTTTCTGCGTCACTCCCTCATAAAAATTGTTGGCAGATGAGGCTATCATGTCAACCCCCTCCGACTGATCTACTTTCCTCGCGTAGAGATCAGGATCAAAAAGCAGGGGCGTCAGGAATTCCGTGAGGTCATCAGGTGTCTGCCCCTCTTTAAGAGGCAGGAGTGATTGATCGCTGCCTTTAACTATTTGGGCAAAATAATCCGCTGTGAACCCAGGCACAAACTTATCATTTGAATAATGGTGATGTATCCCGTTGGCAAAAAACACCCTTTTGGCATAGGTGATGAAGGCTTTGAATTCCTCTGACTCCCGGTCGCCGTTGTATGATTCTAAAATGGCTTCGATGGTCTTCCTTACAGTTATGTTATACCTGAAGTTCTGATCCCAGAAGATGTCCCTTCCGCAAAGGGCAGCCTCAGAAAGGTAGTAGATGAACTCCTTTTCTGCTGATGTAAGCTGCTCGAATCCCGGCAGGCGATATCTCAGGACGCTTATATCCTCGAACCTGTCAGCAATGTAGCTGAACTCATCAGTACCGGCAGCTTCTTTCCCATTATCGCCGCATGACGTTAAAAGTAAAATTCCCATAGTCGCAACTGTTCCGATTAATAATAACTTTTTCATGATTGAATGATCTTATTAAGTCGAAACCAAGTTACCAAAAATGACACTCAGAAGATTGGAGTGTTGATAATTTTTACAATCCGGCATGTATGAATGAGAGGCTTATGCCAGGCTGATCATTTCCCGAGAAGGTCAAGCACACCGTTGATGAATGTGAGCGGATGAGCCGGGTTTCCGGGCACATAAAGGTCAACAGTGTGTTCGTCGATGAATTTCCTGTTTAGCGCTCTGCTGCCGGCAAAAAGACCGCCGCTGATGGCATCTGTGCCAACAAGTATTATAATCTTCGGATCAGGAATGGCCTCATAAGTCATATTCAGTGCCTCTGCCATGTTCTCTGACACAGGGCCTGTAATTACAATCCCATCTGCATGCCGCGGTGACGCAACGAATTCTATGCCGAAGCGCCCCATATCAAAATTTACGTTCCCCGCTGCCGTTAGCTCCATTTCACAGGAGTTATCACCTGCGGCAGATACCTCTCTCAGCTTAAGCGCATTGCTGAACAGATGCCGTATCTCTTTCCTGACGGCATGGTCACGGGGTCTGACCGGTGATGTCTGACCCGGCCTGACTATCAGATCTTCCCTGGTATTGGCTGCGATCCGGTAGTCGTTGGTGAACGAGATCCGCTGCGGGAGCATCAGGGCGCACTCATTGCAGAAGAGGCACTTCCCCATGTCAATTGCTCCGCAACGGTTGTCTATTGCACCGGCAGGACACATGGCAGATATCTCATTTATCTCCTCCCTGGTGATTCCGGTTGAGATGACCGGTCTTCCCCTGAACCTCTCCGAAACAGGCCTGTTACGCAGGTCACTTATATACTGCCTGCCATGGTCAGAGAGAACTTTTATTTCATTCAGCATATCAGATCTTTTTGTGATTAAAGGTCATGACCACAGTATGACAGGTTGAAGCTTTTATTACACAGCGGGAAATCCGATATCTCCGCGCCGCGGACTGCCAGTGCAAGCATGGTCCAGTTATGGACTGAAGGGTCTTTGATCCTTGAGGTAAGCACTTCTCCCTTTTCGTCAGTGAGGATACAGTGCGAGATCTCTCCCCTCCAGCCTTCTGTAAGACTTACACTCAGGGTCTCAGGCTTGAATTTCATTTGGTAATCAGGCTTTGGGCTTAATTGTGAGCCCGGTTCCCTTAAGCCGTCAAGCAGGTTCATAATAATGCCGAAGGAGATATCAGCTTCAAGTTTCCTGATATACCCCCTTGCAAGGACGTCACCTGTTTCAAGGCCTGGAGGAGTGTATTGCATTCCTGTATATGCCTGGAACGGATGAGAAGCTCTTACATCGCGTTTCAGTCCTGATGCTCTTGCTGCCATTCCAACTGCGCCAATGTGGCGGGCCTGGGTATGAGAAACAGTTCCGGTGTTTTCAAACCGCGACAATATACCGGTGTTATTGTATACCAGATCAGTTACGTTGTTGAATCTCTTTCTGACCTCATTAAGATTCTCCATTAAATGACCGGCAATATCAACTGAAATGGGGAAGTTTGTTCCGCCTGGTCTTACCAGCCCCTTTCCGAACCGGTTCCCGCACCAGTCCTGCGTTGTATTTATGACTATTGTCCTCAAGGCCTCACATGCCGCCTGTCCCAGCTGGTAGCCCACATCACCGCATAGTGCGGCAGTGTCGCCAATGTGAACGGCTATACGCTCCATTTCGAGAGCAATGATCCTTTCAGCCTGAAGTGCTGAAGGAGGAACAAAATTGCCGAGAGCCTCTGCTGCCTGTGAGAAAGCCAGGGCATGACCTATTGCGGTATCACCGGCAATGCACTCTGAAAGCAGTGCCCGCTGAAGCATATACCTGCTCCCGGTCATAAGCCCCGTCAGACCCCTGTGCTGGTAGCCAAGCTGTATCTCAAGATGGATAACATTCTCTCCGTGACAGATAAACCTGAAGTGGCCAGGCTCTATGACACCGGCATGGACAGGTCCTACGCCTACCTCATGCAGTTCCTCACTCTCAATGCTGTAAAAGGGATACATGCTCATCAGGGCATCTCTGTCAGCCCTTACACAAGGATATCTTAACGGCTTGGGCCAGGGATGCCCTGTAAACACTATCCCGTACTCCTCAGAAATCTCTCTTTCAAACAGATGCAAGGGATAATGAAGCGCTGTCAGGGAGTTTAGCGCTTTTACGCTCCTCTCCTGAACATGAGAATATAGATATACAGTGTGCGTGTCATCTCCGGCAATCAGAATAAAGAATCGTAATTTGTTCCCTGTGCATGCTGTGAAATAATCTACGGCATGATGCTCTTTTTTCTTAAGCAGAGTCAGGGTTTGCTCAATAAATGTATCATATGACAGAACAGGAATATCCTCTACATTCACAGCCCCCGGATTATTTTTCAATCTGTAGAATTCCATTCCTTCTCTATTTCATGTTCAGTATTGATATTGTCACAGGTACTGTTCCGGAGATGTCTGAAAAGAGTCCGTTGATGAAGTCCGGTATATAGAAACACGCTGCCACAGCCAGTCCGAACAGAATATACTGACTTAAATACTCGGTCTGCATCACTTTGTTCTGCCGGGTGTGGGATACTGCAGGTTCACCTGCAATCACATGGAGGTTTTTACTGAAAATACCATAGAATATTAAGGTAAGAAGCGTGGCTACTGCAACGAATAAAATCCAATGATCAGATCCCATTTCCCTGAAAAGCATGAATTCACTGAAGAAGAGGCCTGACGGGGGGATTGCAGTTATGAGCAGGACCCCGGTGATAAGTATCAGTGCTCCGGCAGGATTCAGTGCCATATACCCGGCAGCTTTGGTTAATTTGTAAGATTTGAGAACCCTGTGAAGAATGCCGGCATGGAAAAAGAGTCCTGCTTTTACAAATGAATGAACTGTGACCTGTATCAGCGCAATGTATATCCCCGGTTTGCCGAAGCTGAGAGCGATGAGCACAAGGCCCATATGCTCAACTGTTGAATAGGCAAAGACACGCTTCAGGTTACTGGCTTTCTGCATATATATTGCCGCCACCAATAATGAAATCAAACCGGTCAGTATAAGAACATTATTGATCCATCCAAAAATGGCGGTTGCTGCCATGGTTTCGTAGACACGGAAGAAGACAATGAATCCTCCGTTTACAAGGGCAGTTGACAGAAAAGCACTTACAGGGGCCGG
>JAKEGI010000167.1 GCA_022615595.1 Bacteroidales bacterium
CTCTTTATGATCCCGGCAGATACCGGGGACATAAAAAAGGAATACCAGATCCTCATTGAGGAGCTCAGGAAATACAATCCTGAACTACTTGATAAGAACAGGGTTATGGCCATTACAAAAAGTGACCTGCTTGATGAGGAGCTGACAGATGCCATCAGGCCTTTACTGCCTGATGACCTGCCGGTTGTCTTCATCTCTTCAATAGCCGGTACGGGTATTACTGCATTGAAAGACCTTCTGTGGAGGGCAATAACCGGATGACAATGATTGAGATTGACCACAACATATTTCTCTTTCTGAATTCCTTACATTCTCCCTTCTTCGATGAGTTAATGCGGATTGTAAGCCTCAGAACCGTTTGGATACCACTCTATCTGTTCATTGTATATTTACTTGCAGTAAAGTACGGGAAGAGATTGTGGCTGGTCATCATCTTCGCTGCCTTGCTCGTAGTGCTCACTGACCAGATCTCCAATCTTCTGAAGGATTTTTTTGAACGCCCCAGGCCATGCCATGAACCAGCACTCGCCGGGCTGGTACATACAGTGGGAGGCAAATGTGGAGGGATGTACGGGTTTGTGTCAGCGCATGCTGCCAATACCTTCGGCGTAGCCTCATTTACATCTCCTCTGATCAGCAGAAGGTGGTTTACGTGGGCCATATTTATCTGGGCTGTAATTGTCTCCTATTCAAGGATATACCTGGGAGTGCATTATCCGGGTGATGTTCTGGGCGGAGCCCTCCTTGGCTTGACAGTGGGGACTGCTCTTGCATGCATCTTTGTAAAAATCGGTAAATCGTCAGGAGCATGGACAAAATAAAGTCACTGTGGGTCTGGGTCTCCAGCCTTATCTTTGTGATGATCGGATTTCCGGTAGCCCTGTTTTTGTGGATTCTGTCACTGCCTTTTGACAGACGCAGGCTGATGAACAACAGGTGGATGGTAATCCAGGGAATCATTCTTACAAGGATGAATTTCTTTTGGAAGGTCATTGTAGAGGGAAAGGAGAAGATTGACCAGAAACAGGCATATGTTATAGTTCCGAACCACCAGTCTATGCTTGACATCGTAATCTTTAACATGCTGCATCACAGACTCCGGTGGATATCCAAGATCGAGGTGTTCAAAATACCCGTTCTGGGATGGGAGATGAGAATGGTAAAGTATATTGAACTGGAGAGGGGTAACAAGCACAGTGTGGTAAGGATGATGGAGAGGTGCATCAGCTCATTGCGTGAGGGGATCTCCATCGTCATTTTTCCGGAAGGAACGAGGTCACTTACTGGCGCCATCGGCAGGTTCAAAACAGGGGCCTTTCAGCTTGCAATAAAAACCGACAAGCCCATCCTCCCGGTTCTTATCGACGGCACTGGCGATGTTCTTCCAAAGAACGGACTCACTTTCAGGATCAATAAAGTTATCAGGATAAAGGTCCTTGATCCTATTTTCCCGGGTCAGTTTGGCACAGGTGACCCTGAGGAGCTTGCAGCCAGGGTTCATTCATTGATGAAAGAGGCCATGGACGAGTTGCGCAACAGGCCTGACTACCTGAATTAAACCCTCATTTGATACCGTAACTGTCTGACCGGGTGAAAATTCACCATGGTTGTTGATAAATCGGCACGGCGAGCCTCTCCTAAATCTATATATTTGCCCAAAATTTGGTATAATGTCAGGAACCTATTCTGAAGAGAACATCAGAACCCTTGAGTGGAAAGAGCATATCAGGCTGAGGCCCGGTATGTATATCGGCAAGCTGGGTGACGGCTCATCTCTTGATGATGGTATTTACGTCCTGCTGAAGGAGGTGATGGATAACGCGGTTGACGAGTATATGATGGGTTACGGCCGCAAGATTGACGTGAGCATCAACGGGCGGGAGGTAAGAGTCCGCGACTACGGACGAGGTATACCTCTGGGGAAGGTGCTTGACGCTACCTCTAAAATGAATACGGGAGCAAAGTATGACTCGAAGGCATTCAAGAAATCGGTAGGGCTTAACGGCGTAGGGATCAAAGCCGTAAACGCACTCTCTTCCTCATTCATTTTAAAGTCTGTTCGTGACGGACATCTGAAGGAGATAGAGTTCAATGCAGGAGAGGTTGTAAGAGATGAGCCTCTGAGAGAGTCAAAAGAGGATAACGGTACCGAGGTGACCTTCATACCTGATGAGGTTATGTTCGGAAATTACCATTACATCTCTGAGTATGTTGAGAGCATGCTGAAGAACTATTCATACCTCAATGCAGGTATGGTGATCAACTTCAACGGGAACAGAATCGTCTCAAAGAACGGCCTGGTTGACCTGCTGAATGACAACATGAACCGTGAGGGCCTTTACCCTGTAATACATCTGAAGGGCGAGGATATTGAGATAGCTATCACGCACGGTCTTCAGTACGGGGAGGACTATTACAGTTTTGTGAATGGTCAGCATACGTCACAGGGTGGAACACACCTGACCGCATTCCGCGAAGCAATAGTGAAAACAGTAAGGGAATTCTTCAAAAAGGATTTTGACCCTTCTGACATTCGCTCATCTATCATTGCAGCAGTCTCTGTCAAGATCGAGGAGCCAATCTTTGAGTCACAGACAAAAACCAAGCTGGGCTCAAAGGATATGGGTCCGGAAGGCCCCTCGGTACGTAATTTTATTGTGGAATTTGTACGTAAGAACCTTGATGATTTCCTCCATAAGAATGGCGAGACGGCTCGCATCCTGCTGAAGAAGATTCAGGAATCGGAGAAGGAGAGGAAGGCAATCAGCTCGATTCAGAAGCTTGCACGTGACCGGGCAAAGAAGGTAAGCCTGCACAACCGCAAGCTGCGTGATTGCCGCATACATTACAACTCTAACGATGAGCGGCGCCTGGAGTCAACAATTTTCATTACCGAAGGCGACTCGGCGAGCGGATCGATCACCAAATCGCGCGACGTAGAGACACAGGCAGTCTTCAGCCTGAGAGGAAAACCCCTGAACAGTTATGGACTCACAAAGAAAATAGTGTATGAGAATGAGGAGTTTAACCTGCTTCAGGCAGCCCTGAACATCGAGGAGTCTGTCGAAGACCTTCGTTATAACAATGTTGTTGTTGCCACTGACGCTGACGTTGACGGAATGCATATACGTTTACTCCTTCTGACATTCTTCCTGCAGTTCTTTCCTGATCTTGTAAGAAAGGGACATGTTTATATTCTTCAGACACCTCTTTTCAGGGTCAGGAACAAGAAGGAGACCCGTTATTGTTACAATGATGATGAGCGTCAAAAGGCGATCAGGGCCCTGGGGCCTGACCCTGAGATAACCCGTTTCAAGGGGCTGGGAGAGATCTCTCCTGATGAATTCGGACATTTCATCGGCAAAGATATCAGGCTCGAGCCTGTCATTATGAGAAGAGCCGATCCGTACACCCAGTTTCTCGAGTTCTTTATGGGCAAGAACACTCCTGAGAGGCAGGACTTTATAATTGACAACCTGAGGGTAGAGGAGGAGATTCCCGAAGTCGCTCAGGCGTGAGAGGATATTGTTGCAGCAGATGAAAGAGAGTGATCATGAAGATAACAGTCTCCCTGGCAACGGAGAGGAGCTGACCGGGAAGAAGAACGGTATCATACCGGAGGCTTTGCACACTGTTACTGCATTGTCGGGCATGTACCAGGACTGGTTTCTTGACTATGCCTCGTATGTAATTCTTGAGCGTGCCGTGCCTCATATAGCTGACGGTCTTAAACCTGTACAGCGCCGCATACTTTATTCAATGAAGCGTATGGATGATGGCCGGTTCAACAAAGTGGCCAACATTATCGGTCATACCATGCAGTTTCACCCGCATGGAGATGCCTCCATCGGAGAGGCTCTCGTGCAACTGGGACAGAAAGAGTTGCTGGTTGATGCACAGGGTAACTGGGGAAATATTTACACCGGCGACGGTGCCGCCGCTCCACGGTATATTGAAGCCCGCCTGTCAAAATTTGCTCTCGAGGTTGCCTTCAATAATAAGACTACAGAGTGGATGAGCTCATATGACGGCCGAAACAAGGAGCCCGTGACACTGCCTGTCAAGTTCCCCCTGCTGCTGGCCCTTGGCGTTGAGGGGATCGCTGTTGGACTGGCCTCAAAAATATTGCCCCATAATTTCAATGAGCTAATTGACGCATCCATAAGTTACCTGCAGGGTAAGCCTTTTGTTCTTTATCC
>JAKEGI010000168.1 GCA_022615595.1 Bacteroidales bacterium
CATGATGTGTCGCCCCTTGCGGGGCTCAGGCAGGTTGTATGGGGTTACCGCCTGCCACGGGTTCCGTCCGTCAGTTGACGGACTCCACCCGCGGTTATTCATATTATGCCGCGTCGCGGCATTATGCTGTACCTCCGGCACAGCACAGCGTCTGCAATCTGCACGAAAGGTCTTAGGCAAGCTGTTTGTTGAATATCAGCAACATGATCCCGGAGGGATCAAATGTTAATAGCCGGGGGTGATAACCCCCGGTAGGTAAAATGTAACGAAATGCGCCGGGACTTAGGTGCTGTACAGAGCCCGGGTGTCAGTATCCGGCGCTCAACCGGGAATGGGCCAGAGCCGGCGATGATGTGTCGCCCCTTGCGGGGCTCAGGCAGGTTGTATGGGGTTACCGCCTGCCACGGGTTCCGTCCGTCGGCTGACGGACTCCACCCGCGGTTATTCACATTATGCCGCGCCGCGGCATTGTGCTGTACCTCCGGCACAGCACAGCGTCTGCAATATTTCCGAATAGGATCATTTGATCAGGGGCCGGTACGATTTGAAATAACTGATGCTTGACAACGCCAGGGCAAATCCTATACTGATATAAATGACGGCAAGAAACTCCTTCGGAAGAGATGAGTGCCGCAGGGCAATGCCAAAGGACATCATAACCAGCACAAGGAGATAGCTTTTCACGGTCATGAATGAGAAGAAACATCTGTTCCCGGGAAGAGCCTCAATACGTTCAATATTATGTCTGGCGATCTTCCGGAAGCCAAAAAGGGAGATTAGAGTTCCGGCCACTATACCTGCCGCTGCCAGAACAACAGGGTGAGTTGCTGACTGCAGCCATCTGAAGGCCATGTAGCATAGCATAAGACCCACACCCATCCAAACCAAACCGGCAGGAAGAAGGAGATATTCCTTTTTCACTGCCGGGTTGTATTTCTTAATGCCTCTCTGAAGCCAGTTCACTGGTGAAGAGTAATCTGGTCGACGTTGGTATTGGCATACATGATCTTAAGTGCACTGGCACGGCGCAGTGCCTGCTTGACGTCGGTTACGACACCCATCCTTGTGTCCCTGTCGATCTTAAGCACCACAAGCATCTTGGTTTTGTCTGCCTCATTGAGCTGCTCGCGCTCCTGCGCAATGAAATCCTGTATATCAACTATCTCCTTGAATGAATCGTTCAGCTGTATCTTTGGTTCCGTGCCGTACATTGCCTGGAAGGTCTCAAGGGGCTCGCCGATGTAGATAAAGCTTGCGAGTGACTTCTTCTCGAGGACCTTGCCTTCTGTTGCTTCCGGTATCCTTACCGTCACCATGACATCAGTCTCACGCATGGTGGTCACGGCCATGAAAAAGAAGAGAATCATGAATACAATGTCAGGCAGCGAAGAGGTGCTTATCGCCTTGACTGATTTCTTTCCTGTCTTTACGAAGCGTGCCATATTATTTCTCTCCTATCCGTTTAGGTTCAGCCTCAGAGATAGGCACTTTAAAGAAGTCATCAACAGCACCTTTCCTCTCCTCGTCGAGCCTCTCATAGGCAATGCCGAACTCCTGCTTTGCCAGGTCATCGCGCAGTTTTGCCCGCGCAGCTATCAGTTCGTTCTGGACTGCGATATAGACGCCGTATTTTGTGCCGATATCATTCTGCAGCGATATAACTGCCTTGGAGACCGGTACGTCACCGAAATATGGAAGATTTACTATCTCTTTCTCAGGCATGTCAGGGAGGTCGTCAGCATTGACAATGAATCTGCTTGTAATATCTCTCAGCTGGCTGAACTCTGTCAGCTCACCCTCAACAAGGAGCAGATTGTCTTTATTGACCTTCACCTCCAGTATATTTCTGTCATTGATCTGATTTACATCCTGAGGGACGTTGGGATCGGGTATTTCCGGCAGCTGACGCAACAGACCCGTGTCGGAGTCCATTGTGGTGGCTGCCAGGAAGAAAATAAGAAGGAGGAACGCAATGTCAGCCATTGAGCCTGCATTTATTTCCGGTACTTGCCTTCTTGCCATTTGATGGATATTTTACTCCGCCACCCGGCGGATGTTTCGGTTTATTTTTTGAAAAACTTGGATATCTCTGAATAGATGATAGATATAAAAGCCAGGGCTGCAAGGAAATAAGCAACATAGAGCCCAATATCAGTCCAGAAGAGTGTTCTCGGCACGTTGTCACTGCCTTTGTAATGAGGCAGGTCAAGCACAGTATTGTCTGCAAGCAGTGCGGCGATAACTACCAGCACTGCTCCTACGCCGAGAGCCACGAGGGCCATTTTGATGCCTTTGGGATTCAGCACCATGTTACGGATGCTGAAGAAAAGTGTGATGAGCAAGACAACTGCTAAAAGAAAATATGCATAGGCGATGAAAGAGTTTGTTACAGTCGGCTCTTCGAATCTTGTTCCCTCCGTGCCTTTCACCACACCTCCAAAGTAGAACAGTATGGCGAATATCACCGTGAGTGCCATGAGCACCCACGAGAGGATCACTGTGAGCTGTTTCAGTTTTGCTCCCATGACAGGTTATTGTTTATTGTATTTAACCAGCATATCAATGAGAGAGATCGATGAGTCTTCCATCTGGTTGGAGAGGCTGTCGATCTTTGAGAGCAGGTAGTTGTAAAAAACCTGCAGGATGATTGCCACAACAAGACCGAAGACGGTGGTGATAAGGGCCACCTTGATACCGCCTGCCACGATTGTTGCCGAAACTGTTCCGGCCTGTTCGATAGCGTCGAAGGCTGCGATCATACCGATGACTGTTCCGAGGAAGCCGAGCATGGGAGCGAGGGCGATGAAGAGTGATATCCATGAGAGGTTCTTCTCAAGGAGGCCCATCTGTACGCCGCCGTATGCCACGACTGATTTTTCGGCCATGTCAATGCCTTCGTGGGCTCTGTCGAGTCCCTGGTAGAAGATGCTTGCCACCGGTCCGCGGGTGTTGCGGCAGATCTCTTTAGCTGCATCAACGCCTTCGTCTTTGAGGGCTTTGTCAATTTTTTCGAGCAGTTTCTC
>JAKEGI010000169.1 GCA_022615595.1 Bacteroidales bacterium
ATAAGGATTATCAGGCTGCCGGGGCCACCCTGGCTGACCGAAAAGAGGTGATCTCAAAGTCAGCAATGCTGCTGACAGTCAATCCTCCTCTTGAAGATGAAGCAAAGGTCTTCCCTGAGGGACAGATACTGTGCACCGTGCTGAACCCTGTCGAGAACCGCCTCTGGCTTGACAGGATGAGAGAGCAGGGAGTGACGGTGATGGCGCTTGACCTGATACCCAGGACTACCCGTGCCCAGTCGATGGATATTCTCTCTTCAATGGCAACCGTTTCAGGTTACAAGGCAGTAATTGAGGCCGCTTCGATGCTTCCAAGATTTTTCCCTATGTTCATGTCAGCCGCCGGAACCATTAAACCTGCAAAAGTGCTTATCCTCGGTGCGGGAGTGGCAGGGTTGCAGGCTATCGCCGTCGCAAGGAAACTGGGCGCTTCGGTTGAGGTATTTGATGTGCGGTCAGCTGTGAAGGAAGAGGTAAAAAGCCTTGGTGGTAAGTTTATTGAGGTGGAGGGAGCAAGGGAGGATGCGGCAGCAGGTGGATATGCCGTTGAACAGACAGACGATTTCAGGAAGAAACAGTCGGAGCTGATCCATCAGAGAGCCCTGGCTTCTGACGTTGTCATTGCAACGGCCATGATACCCGGAAAAAGAGCCCCGCTGCTGATCAGGAAAGAGACAGTGGAATCGATGAAGCCGGGATCAGTAATAATAGACCTTGCCGCTGCCACGGGAGGCAACTGTGAACTGACGAGTAACGGAGAGACCGTGGTGGTGAATGGCGTCACCATCGTGGGGAAATCAGATTACCCTGCATATATGCCCTCAGATGCGTCAAAAATGTTCGGCAACAATATCATCAACCTTCTGAAGATCATGGTTGACAAAGAGGGTAACCTGAAGCTGGACATGAATGACGATATTGTAAAAGGTACGGCAGCTGTTCATAATAAAGAATTTGTAAGCCAGAGAGTTAAACAGTTATTGGAAGTTAAACAGACAGTATAATGGAAAGTATTCTTCAGTTTCTTCTTGAGAACAAAGGCGCCATCTTTATGGTGATCCTGTCAATATTCCTAGGCATTGAGGTCATCAGCCATGTTCCAGCTATCCTGCATACCCCTCTTATGTCAGGGGCAAATGCCATTCACGGTGTCGTAATAATCGGCGCCATAATTGTCATGGGACATGCTGAGACAACCGGGGCAATGATCCTGGGTTTCCTTGCTGTAGTACTTGGGACCCTCAATGTTGTCGGAGGATTTGTCGTCACAGACAGGATGCTCGAAATGTTCAAGAAAAAGAAATAACAGGTTATACCGAAAGCAAAATTATATCTGCACAATGAATGAATTGTCTCTCTTTTCCGTGGGGATCTCAATCCTTGAGATAACTTATATTATTGCCTCTGTCCTTTTCATCCTGGGACTGAAGATGCTTAGCCACCCGCTGACGGCCCGCCGCGGCAATATCTACGCAGCCATAGGAATGATAATGGCTATTGTTGCTACCATTCTCTTTCATCAGAAAGAGGGAAAGCCAATCGGAAACATTGGACTGATAATCGGGGCTATTGTTGTTGGTACAATAATCGGATGGGTCATTGCAAAGCGTGTCAGGATGACCGCTATGCCTCAGCTGGTGTCATTCTTCAACGGAATGGGAGGGGCTGCAGCAGCTCTTATTTCGATGATGGAGTTTCCGCATGTGAGTCCTGAACTGATTGCCGAGAGCGGAATGTCTAACGGACATGTTCTTGCCATTCTTTTGGGTCTCGTAATCGGGACAGTCTCCTGGGCAGGGAGTATGATAGCTTTCGGTAAACTCGACGGATGGATCGGCGACCTGCGGGTAAAGGCAATGAAATTTGTCAACCTGACAATCCTTGCAGTCATTGTTGTCCTGGTAGCATACATCATGACCAGGGATGTTCAGGCTGCCTCTGAGCTTACTACATTCATATACATAATTTTTGCAATTGCGGTTGTATACGGTGTGCTCTTCGTAATGCCTATCGGCGGAGCTGACATGCCGGTGGTCATCTCACTGCTTAACTCCTTCACCGGTGTCGCAGCAGCCATGGGAGGCTTTCTTTACAATAACCAGGCGATGCTTACCGGTGGTATCCTGGTAGGCTCGGCAGGTACCATACTGACCGTTCTCATGTGCAGGGCCATGAACAGGTCGCTGCTGAATGTCATAGTCGGAGTGTTCGGCGGAGGCGGCAAGGCCAATACTGAAGAAGCGGGTACAGTCAAAGAGATAACTGTTTCAGATGCAGCTGTACTGCTCAGCTATTCGAAGAAGGTGGTCATAGTTCCGGGTTACGGACTGGCAGTGGCACAGGCACAGCACATTTGTCATGAACTTGACAAGCTTCTTGAGGAGAAAGGGGTGGAGGTGAAATATGCCATTCATCCTGTTGCCGGGCGCATGCCGGGGCATATGAATGTGCTGCTTGCCGAAGCCGATGTGCCTTACGAGCAGCTTGTCGAGAGCGATGAGGTAAACCCTGATCTTCCGAATACGGACGTCCTGGTGGTCATCGGAGCCAATGACGTGGTCAATCCGGCTGCAGAGGATGATCCTTCGAGCCCTATATACGGCATGCCTATAATAAAGGCACGCGATGCAAGGAATATCATCGTAATGAAGCGTGGCATGGGGAAAGGCTATGCCGCCATAGAAAATATGCTATTCTTCAACAGCAAGACAAGGATGCTGTTCGGCGACGCCAAAGGAACCCTGCAAAACCTTGTGAATGAGGTGAAAGCCCTGTAGGGCAGTCTTCAGTCTCCGGTCTCCTGTCTTCGGTCTTCCGTCTTCGGTCTTCGGTCTCCCGTTTGGATTTAGCTTCAAAAGTCGATAATCGAACTCACCCCTGCTGCAGAACCTTAAAAATTCATAAATTTTTCCAGGCGAGTATTGTATGTTATAAAAACCATTACTTTTGTTTCGTCATTTCCCGAAATGAATTTGAACGAGAAAAATAAATATTACAATTCTGACCAGGAAAAGCTGGCCCGGTATTCGAAGGCTTTATCACACCCGGTCCGTGTATTCGTGATGGATTTTCTTGCCAACAATCTCGACAAATGCTGCTATAGCGGTGACATGGCAGAGGAATTGCCAATAGCCCGGTCGACTCTTTCAGAGCATCTGAAAGAACTCAAGAAAGCCGGACTTATTCAGGGAGAGATTAATCCTCCCTATATAAAATATTGTATAAACCGGCATAACTGGGAAGAGGCTAAACTGCTTATGGAAAGATTTTTCAATAGATAGATGATGGAGATTAAAATTCTGGGCCCGGGTTGCCCGAAATGTAAAACCCTTGAGAAGCTTACCCGGGAGGTGGTGGAGCAGAATGGAATTGACGCGAATGTTTCTAAGGTAGAGGACATTGTAGCTATAATGAACTATGGTGTAATGACAACACCTGCTCTTGTAGTTAATGAAAAGGTTGTACTAAAAGGGCGTATACCTTCAGCATATGAACTTAAGAAGTTATTAATCAACTAAGCAATTATAGAAAAATGAAAA
>JAKEGI010000170.1 GCA_022615595.1 Bacteroidales bacterium
AGGAGGTTAAGGAATTTGCTGTAACAACAGAATATGCTGTCCATAAGCTGGAGAGGATCGATATGAAAATACTGAAAGCATCATAATAGAAATCCCGGTCTGTTTGACCGGGATTCTTTTATTAATAATATAGAGGCGTAGCATGCTACGCCTCTGTAATTTATTATAAATTAATTACCTACGGGTGATTTAGGATGCCTGAACCTCAGGGTTATCTCTTTACTCTCATCACCCCTTATGATCGTTGCGTATGCATCGCATTCACCGTCACCGTAATCAAGATCAAACGGCTCGATACCCTCTATCTCAAACCTCAGCGTACCGCTGACAAGAAACCTGCATGCCGCCGTCCACTTAAGGCTGTTGATGATAGTGTGAGTATAACTCTTGCCACTGAGGTTGACACCTGTAGCTATCCCGCTGATAAGACATGCATCATCCCACGGTGTGTTTGTCAGAAATCCTGATATATACTCCCTCTCATGTTCGAATTCGCGCTCAATTTTCTTCCCGTCAGGAAAGGTCATCTTGCCACCTGCAAGTGTAATGCCAAAGACAACATTCTGGCTGTTGTTGGGACCCAGGTTCTCAATTGTCTTGGTGCCTTCTATCTTCACTCCGTTGACATAGTAGTCCTCGAAGGTGACTGTACGTACTGCTCCTGTCTGCCTTCGCGGAGCACTCATGGTGATAAGTATCTTGCCGCTGCGTACCACATCGTACAACCCTGTGCACTCTGTGCCATAGTCGATCACTATGTTGCGAGGCCAGAGACCCTCACCGGGGAAGGTTACTGTAACAACCGGACAGCTGTCAACAACTGACGATTTAAGCCCGGCCTCGGCAATTGATGAGGCAATCTCAAGAGAGGCAAAAACGTCATCATAAAGCGTCTCAGCAAATACAGCATCATCAGCTGCCTCAATGCTTGACTGCTCGATTGGGTTTGTCTTCTGACAGGATGTTAATGCAAAACCTGCCAGGATCATAATTACGA
Source organism: Bacteroidales bacterium (assembly GCA_022615595.1). GTDB lineage: Bacteria > Bacteroidota > Bacteroidia > Bacteroidales > VadinHA17 > SR-FBR-E99. The sequence goes on from JAKEGI010000170.1 coordinate 998, forward strand.
TTAATGTTTTTGTTTTCATAATAGTGTCTGTTTAAGTTTTCTGCGTTTTCTATATCACATAGACTGAAGAAAACCTCAAAAGGTTTAATGTGGTCAGAAAAAAAATTTATTTTTTTCGGAGGTAAGTTGTATAAGTAAAGCTGACCCCGCCATCCACTGTGGTGATATGATCCTCTTTTTCAGAGACATACCACTCATTTCTATTTATTTCAGGGAAGAATGTGTCTGAGATGAATTCTTCATCAATATGAGTGACCATCAGCCGGTCTGCAAGGGGCATGAACTGTCTGTATACCGATCCTCCGCCAATGATGAAGATCTCTTTGTCCTCGTCGCATAGCTGCAGGGCATGATCGACTGACCTGGCAGTCTCGGCACAGTTAAAGCAGTCGAGCTCATTGTCGGTTATCACTATATTCTTTCTCCCTATGAGGGGTTTAACCGGTAATGACTCCCAGGTCTTCTTGCCCATTATCAGGCAGTGACCCATGGTTATCAGCTTAAACCTCCGGAGGTCGCCGGGCAGGTGCACAAGGAGCCTGTTCCCGTATCCGATACCGTTATTGCGGTCGACTGCAACTATAATGGTGATCATGTCAGACAGATATTTCCCCCTTTATTGCCGGATAGGGATCATAATCCGTAAGTGTGAAATCTTCATACCTGAATGAGAAGATGTCGCTTACCTCCGGGTTCAGAGTCATTACCGGCAGTGCCCGCGGTTCACGCGAGAGCTGAAGCTTCACCTGTTCGATATGGTTCATGTAGATATGGGCATCACCAAAGGTATGTACGAACTCACCGGGCTGGTAGCCGGTCACCTGCGCCATCATCATGGTAAGAAGTGCATAGGAGGCTATATTAAAAGGTACACCCAGGAAAATATCAGCGCTTCTCTGATAAAGCTGGCATGAAAGCCTGCCATTGGCAACATAGAACTGGAAAAGTATATGGCACGGAGGCAGTGCCATCTTCTCAATCTCCCCGACATTCCATGCGCTGACAATATGACGTCTTGAGTCGGGATTATTCTTCAGAGACTTCACAACGGCAGCGATCTGGTCAATATTTCTTTCACCCGCAGAGGGCCATGATCTCCACTGGTAGCCATATATGGGCCCCAGGTTGCCGTCGGCATCAGCCCATTCGTTCCATATCCTTACGCCATTGTCCTGCAGGTATTTAACGTTCGTGCTGCCACTCAGGAACCAAAGCAGTTCATGAATGATTGATTTCAGATGCAGCTTCTTGGTGGTCATCAGCGGAAATCCGGCAGAAAGGTCAAACCGCATCTGGTAACCGAATGTACTTATTGTGCCTGTCCCTGTGCGGTCTCTCTTTTCGACTCCATGCTTCATCACATGGCTGAGCAGATCAAGATATTGTTTCATTGGCGACAGGCAGTTTATTCCTTTCACTTTCGTCTGGCAATCTCATCGCGGATAGAGGCAGCCTGCTCATAGTCCTCACGGCCGATGGCATCTGACAGCATCTCCTTAAGCTCATCGAGGCCATACTCACTGTACTCTGTAGCCTGAGACTCCTTTTTCTTCACCGGAACCTCAGTATCCTTACCGGTCTTCTCCTCCACTGTTGATGTGGTCATTATAATGCCTGCCTCGTTGAGTATGTGAGGTTCAATGTATATAGGGCATTCAAATCTCAGTGCCAGGGCCACAGCATCAGATGTACGTGAGTCGATCTGAAAGCGCCTCTCTCCGTCAGTGCATATTATCTCAGAATAAAAGATCCCTTCCCGCAGCTTGTTGATTATTACCTGTTCAACAGTGACACCACATGACTCGGCAAAGCTCTTGAACAGATCATGCGTCAGCGGTCTCGGCGGCTCAAGGTTCTCAAGCTTGATGACAATGGCCTGGGCCTCAAAACCCCCGATGATTATAGGCAGCCTGCGTTCTCCATTCTCTTCCGCCAGGATCAGGGCATAGGCCCCTGACTGTGTCTGGCTGTAAGAAATACCTATTACCTTAAGACGAATTAGCTTGTTCTGCATAGTTCCACTGCTTTCAGCCCGGCGGGCTGATATGACAAATATAAACAATATGAATATCCCGCTTCCCCGCCATGAAAATTTTTATCCACAGTTTATTAGCGATAAAATCATCATGTTGATTTGCATATAAGTTAATTTTTATATCTTTGCAGTCCGAAAAACAGAGATCCGCAGGGGCTGGCAGAAGTGTCGCGCACGGATGAGCATGACCGCCTCACGGAGTAATAAATAGAGTGATTGAAAATGTACGCAATCGTTGAAATTGCCGGGCAGCAGTTTAAGGTGGAAGAGGGAAAGAAGATCTTCGTTCACCGCATGGAGGCAGCCGAAGGCGAGAATGTAGAGTTTGAAAAAGTTCTTCTGATCGATAATGACGGCGCCATAACCATCGGTGAACCTGTCATTGAGAACACCGTTGTTGAGGGAAAGGTGCTTTCACACCCCAGGGGCGACAAAGTGATAATCTTCAAGAAGAAGAGGAGAAAAGGATACCAGAAGAGATCAGGACACCGTCAGGATCTTACACAGGTAGAGATCTTGTCAATCGGCCCCAGAGGCGAAGAGAAGAAGAAGTCGCCGGCCAAGGCTAAGGTTAAGGCTGAGGTTGAGGCAGAGGTTAAGGCTGAGGTTGAGGTTAAGGCTGAGACTAAGAAAGCACCTGCAAAAAAGGCTGTAGCTGCCAAAGAGAAGAGTGAAAAGAAACCCGCAGAGAAAAAAGCACCTGCTTCAAAGAGTGCAAAGAAACCTGCAAAAGAATAACAGTAAACATTAACAGAAAAGGATATGGCACACAAGAAAGGAGTCGGCAGTTCGCGTAACGGCCGCGAGTCGGAAAGCAAACGACTTGGCGTTAAACTCTTCGGAGGCCAGGCAGTTAAGGCTGGCAGCATTATCGTCCGCCAGCGTGGCACAACACATAACCCGGGCGAGAACGTCGGCCTGGGCAAGGATCATACGCTCTTTGCCCTTATTGACGGTACCGTGGAATTCAGAAAGAAAAGTGACAACAAATCATACGTCTCCGTAAAACCTGTTGCCGTATAAGTTTAGTTCACTGAAGATAATGACTCCTGAAAATATCCGCTGCGGCGCATCTTTTCAGGAGTTTTTGCTTTAATTTTACACTTCCTTTAAGGCCCTTAAACAACCCACGATGCTTACCATTAACTTCCTTCGCGAACATCCCTCTGCAGTCATTGAGAGGCTGAAGATAAAAAACTTCGATGCCACTGAAATAGTTGCGCATGTGCTTGATCTCGACCGTCGCCGGAGAGAGCTGCAATCAGAGGGCGATGCCATACAGGCTGACCTGAACAGTCTCTCGAGGGAGATAGGTTCACTGATGAAAGAGGGCAGGAAAGAGGAGGCTGAAGCCGCCAAAAAAGATATCGGCAAACTCAAGGAGCGTCAGAAACAGCTTACCGAGGCTTTCGATGCTGCAAGCGCGGAGATGCAGAATGAAATTATCAGGCTGCCGAATGTCCCCCACCCCAGGGTAGCTCCCGGCAAGAGCGCCGAGGATAATGTGGTGGTACGGGGCGGAGGACGCATCCCCGAGCTTTACCCCGGTGCCGTACCCCACTGGGACCTCATAAAGAAATATGACATCATTGACTTTGATCTTGGCATCA
>JAKEGI010000171.1 GCA_022615595.1 Bacteroidales bacterium
CTGAGAAATATGAGAGGTTGAGAAAGGAACACGAAGCATCGAGAAAAGAGAAAAAACTTATCACACTGGAAGCAGCAAGACGAAACTGTTTCAGGACTGAGGTACCGTCTCCTGCTCCGTTAATAGGCGGAGTGGTCAATTCCGGTCCGGTAAAGGTAAAACAGCTTGTTGATTTTATTGACTGGACGTTTTTCTTCTTTTCATGGAGAATCAGCGGACGTTTTCCGGAGATATTTGACGACCCTGTCAGGGGTCCTGAAGCAAGAAAGCTTTATGATGACAGCCTGGGTATGATAGAGAGGATTATTTCTGAAGATCTGTTGGAGATTCAGGCTTTGTCGGGGATCTTCCCTGCTGAGAGGCACGGCGATGATATAAAGATATATACCGGTGGGAAAGAGAAGTCCGCATGGTTCCGGTTTCTCCGCAACCAGGAAGTAAAGGAAGAGGGCAAACCAAACTACTGCCTCTCTGATTTCATTGCTGAAAAAGATGATCATGCGGGAGCGTTTGTGGTCACCGTGAAGATCAGGGAGGATCTCCCTGACGATTTCTCCGGCGATGACTACAAGAAGATAATGCTTCATATTCTTGCAGACCGTTTTGCCGAGGCAGCTGCCGAATGGCTGCACCGTGAGATTCGTGTCAGCCACTGGGGTTATGCCCCTGATGAGAACCTGCCGGCCTCTGAGCTCTTCAAGGTGAAGTACCGGGGCATCAGGCCGGCGCCGGGTTACCCGGCATGCCCTGATCATATCGGCAAGAAGGTGATCTTTGATGTTCTCAATGCGACGGAGACCATAGGCGTCACGCTGACGGAAAGTTATGCCATGGTTCCTGTCTCCTCGGTGAGCGGTTATGTATTTGCAGCACCGGGGTCAGTTTATTTTAACGTAGGCACTATAGGCAGAGACCAGCTTGAGGACTATGCCCGCCGTTGCTCCATCACAGTTGAGGAGGCAGCGAAGTGGCTTGCACCAAATCTCTGGAATTGAATTATGAAAGGACCGACAGTAATAGATCTCATACACAGCTCAAAGAAACCGCTTTTTACATTCGAGCTTCTTCCGCCGCTCAAGGGTCACAGCATTGAGCGTATCTATCATACTATTGAGGGGCTGCTCGAGTTTGCACCTTCATACATCAACTTTACCTCCCACCGTAATGAAATGGTCCTTATGGAGAGGCCTGACGGTCTTCTTGAGAGAAGGATCACCCGCAAGCGTCCGGGGACGATAGCGCTTGCCGCCGCAGTGAAGTACAAGTATAATGTCAACGTGGTGCCTCATATTCTTTGTGGAGGGTTCTCGAAGGAAGAGACGGAGAATGCCCTGATAGAGATGAATTTCTTAGGCATCAATGATGTGCTGGCTCTGAGGGGTGACCCGCCCAGGGGGAGCCGGGTGTTCATCCCCGATCCGGAGGGGCACAGGAACACCAGCGAGCTGGTTCAGCAGATTGCTGACATGAACCGGGGTCATTATCTTGACCCGGAGCTGAAGAATACAAATGCGACATCGTTCTGCATAGGCGTTGCAGGTTATCCCGAGAAGCATTTTGAAGCTCCCAACATGAAGAGTGACCTTGTGAATCTCAAACGGAAGGTCGATGCGGGGGCGTGCTATATAGTAACGCAGATGTTTTTTGACAATGAGAAGTTTTATGCTTTCCGTGACGCCATCCGTGCAATGGGTATTACAGTGCCGGTCATACCCGGCATAAAGCCCGTCTCAGCCATCACAGACGTCAACCTCCTTCCTCAGACATTCCATATAGATATTCCGGAGGAGCTGGTGCATGAGCTGTCGAAGTGTCACACTGACGAGGAGGCCAGGGAGACTGGCATCGAGTGGGCTACGGCTCAGAGCCGTGACCTTCTTAAAAACGAAGTGCCGGGGATACATTACTATACCCTCGGCAGATCGGATAATATTGCCCGTATTGTTAAAGCTTCCTATTAGAGGCGGAAAGCTTTTTTGATCTCGGCCACCCTGTCAAGCTCCTCCCACCTGAAGAGATGAACTGTCATCTTCTTGTCCGGCTTGCTGTTAAATGAGAGGAAGGTCTTATCCACAGTGCGTGGCTGACGTCCCATATGACCGTAGGCAGCTGTTTCGCTGTAGATGGGTTTACGGAGTCCGTAAACTTTCTCAATCATTGCTGGACGCAGGTCGAACATCTTCTCGATCTTTTTTGCTATCTCACTGTCACTCTCACTGACTTTAGATGTTCCGTACGTATTGACATAGAGTCCTACAGGTTTTGCCACTCCGATGGCATATGAAACCTGTACCAGCATTTCGTCTGCCACGCCGGCAGCCACCATATTCTTGGCTATGTGACGGGCGGCATAAGCTGCCGAGCGGTCAACCTTTGACGGGTCTTTCCCGGAGAAGGCACCGCCACCGTGAGCGCCGCGGCCTCCGTAGGTGTCAACGATGATCTTGCGTCCGGTGAGGCCGCTGTCGCCGTGAGGCCCGCCGATGACGAACTTGCCGGTGGGGTTGACATGGTATTTGATCTTACCGTCAAACATAGACTGCACCTGCTTGTCAAATTGTTTCTTAACCCTTGGGATAAGGATGTTGATGACATCTTTCTTTATTGTGTCGAGCATCTTTTTCTCGTCTTTGTCGAAGTCATCATGCTGTGTTGAGACCACTATTGTATGCACCCTGAGGGGAGTACCGTCATCCTTGTATTCGATAGTGACCTGTGACTTGGAGTCAGGTCTGAGATACTTCATCACCTTGCCTTCACGGCGAATCTCTGCGAGCTGGTAAACGAGCTCGTGTGCAATGTCAAGTGAGAGAGGGAGATAGTTGCCTGTCTCATTAGTTGCATATCCGAACATCATTCCCTGGTCTCCTGCACCCTGATCCTCTTTCTTTTTGCGAACGACACCCTGATTGATGTCAGGAGACTGTTCGTGGATGGATGAAAAGATACCGCATGAGTTGCCATCGAACATATACTCAGCCTTTGTATAGCCAATCCTGTTGATGACGCCCCTGATGATTGTCTGAACGTCGATGTATGTTTTTGTTTTCACCTCACCGGCAACCACCACCTGGCCGGTAGTGACGAGAGTCTCGCAAGCGACTTTTGACTCGGGGTCCCAGGCGAGAAAGTTATCAAGCAGTGCATCCGAAATCTGGTCGGCCACTTTGTCCGGATGGCCTTCGGAGACTGATTCAGAAGTAAATAGATAGCTCATTCTTCAGTTTTTATGTTTAACAAAAGAAGGGGAGGATTGTTGAGATGCAGCCGGGGAGACCGTTTTAGCATTTTTTTCCGTGGTTGCAATCAGTACAAATCCTTCCACCGTCGGTAACGGGGGCAAAGATATGTAAAAAAGTCTTAAGGTCGCAGGGTCTGATGTCCGAAGGTCAAAATTTTCCGGTAAGCTGTCTGAAGGAGTCTTCGAGCCTGGCGCCGGAGAGAGCGGATACCTCTTCGAGAGAGCCATCGGCCACTATGCGGCCACGGTCAATGATGATGACCCGGCTGCATATCGCTTCCACCTCCTGCATTATATGGGTCGAGAGCATCACAGTACGATCACCTCCAACCTCCGAGATGAGGTTACGTATCTCAATGATCTGGTTCGGGTCGAGGCCTGTCGTCGCCTCATCGAGTATAAGCACCTGCGGATCATGTATCAATGCCTGTGCAAGGCCGACGCGCTGGCGGTATCCCTTTGAGAGTGCTCCTATCTTCTTGCCCTGCTCGGGGGTCAGCCCGGTGCGCCCGATGACCGAGTCAACGGCATTCCTTACCCTGTTGCCCAGCC
>JAKEGI010000172.1 GCA_022615595.1 Bacteroidales bacterium
ACGGGCCTGAACTGATGCCCGGGCTGACACTTGAATCTGCCGATTTCACCAACCCCCTGGTGCCGCTGATAAACATCAACGGCGTACCTTATATTATAAACAGTGCCGGGATCGACTTCGAGACAGTGATTGAGCCAGTGGTGATGCGCGGAACAGTGGCATACAGTAAACCCGTCGAGGCAAAGGCTGGCAATGAGGAGATACCCTTTCCTCAGCTCGACTGGATCTTCGGAGGAGACTGGAGCACCGGCAGGTGGAGAGTGACAGCGGAATATTCAGGCAAAAAAGTATTTGAATACTATGAGCCGCCCTATGACCCGATCATCGGTACAGAACCTGATCTGGAAGAGCTCTACGAACTTTTCATGACACCTGGCTTTGACCCTGTTGAGTACGCCAGGTTGCAGACAGAGGCAGTAAACAGGCTCTACAACTACCAGATGAAAGAGTATTATCATTCTGCAGGAGTAAGGCTTGAGGCTGGATTTCTTTACGATAAGCTTATTCCATCTGTCTCGGCGGTATATAACTTCACAACTGAAGAGCTGCTGGTTCTTCCGGTGATAAAGTACAAGCCTTCAGACGGCGTTACAATTGCTGCAGGACTGGAATATTACACTGGCCCTGAGGGAGGGCTTTATGACATAATTGACAACTTCATGAACAGCGTTTTCTTTTCACTAAGGATAGACTTCTGACAAATGGCTTACTTCATAGTAAAATACAGATGGCTGATAATCTCAGTTTCAGTATTGCTCGGCATCGGTTTCGGTGCGCTGATACCAATGGCAGAAACCGATCCGGAGATAAGGAATTACGTACCCGGCACTATGCCCTCAAGAGTAGCGACAGACTCCATAGAGCGGGAGTTTGGTACGCAGGATATGATAATAGTGTTGTTCAGGGACTCACTTATTCTTACTCCGTCAAACCTGAGGCAGCTTAAGGATTTTGACAGGGCCTTTTCGCGCCTCGAAGGCATCGGGACTGTTAACTCTCTCTTCACAGCAAGGAAGATTGAGAGCCGCGACGGAATGATGATTGTAGACCCCCTGGTAGCCAGAATTCCTGAAACTAAGGAAGGTCTTGATCAGTTGAGGATGGATATTCTTTCAAATCGGTTTGCCAGTGACGTGGTTGTCTCTTCTGATATGACCTCTGCTGCCATAACTGGAACGGTAAACGCGGGCATTATACCTGAGTCAGTAACGCTGGCAAAGGTTGATTCGATCATTGAGTCACAGGAGAGTGATGCTGTGATAATGGCTGGCGGGCTGCCTTATATCAGGAGGCACATAATGGAGGATGTCACACATGATGCCCTGATACTTATCCCGCTGGCACTGGTGATAATGCTTGTAGTCCTTAAGCTTTCTCTTGGCAGATGGAAGCGTGTGTTGCTGCCATTTACCGTTGTCGTGCTCTCCACTGCAATCACCATGGGAGTTATACCGCTGTTCGGGTGGAAAATATCCATACTGAGTCTCCTGGTGCCCATAATCCTGATTTCGGTCGCAAACAACTACGGTATTTATCTTGTCTCACGAGATCTGGAATTAAGCAGGACAGATTTTCCACTAACCGGAAAGGAAAGGGTGAAAGCCATTACCGGGCTGCTGAATATGCCTATACTCTTCAGCGGACTGACAACCATTGCAGGCATTTTGGGGCTCCTCACCCATTCGATAATTCCGGCGAGGCAGGTGGGGATGCTGGCTGCGGCAGGTGTTGCAATAGCCCTGCTGATGAGCCTCTTATTTATTCCTGCCCTCATGTATATGAGAAAAGAGAAGCCAGTGGAACGGATAAAGCCTGACCGGCGTACAGACGTTCTTGACCGTGCTGCAGGATGGATATCTTCAATGGTAACCGCAAGACCAGGAAAAGTGCTTCTTGTCTCGGCTGTTGTCACATTATTTGTCGGCACGGGCGTTTTCCTGGTTGCCATAGACACCAACCAGGAGAATTTTTTTCCGGGAAATCACCCTGTCAGAAGAGCATCAGAGATAATAAACACAAAGTTCGGAGGCTCTCAGACAATATCCGTGATGATAACAGGAGACATTCTGGATCCGGAGGTCATGACATCAATTGATGACCTTACAGAATACCTGAGAGAAAAAGAGGGTGTTGGAAATGTCTTTTCAATATCGGATGTGGTAAGGGAGATGAGCAAGGCACTCTATGATCCGGGAGAAGAGGAATATGACCGCATACCCTACTCCGGTGATGCAATAGCCCAGATGTTCGAACTATATAACATGAGCGGCAACCCTGATGATCTGAAGCAACTGGTAAACTTTGAGAACACCAGGGCCCATCTGCTTATCAGGCTATCAAAACCTGAAAATGAAGTAATCAGGGAGCTGAGAGATGACATCGGACGATATACGGTTGATTTCCCGGCAAAAATCACAACCGGAGGATACGCGATCATTATGGCTGACTTCGCTCAGAAGGTTATTCAGGGGCAGCTCTCCTCACTCCTCTTTGCCCTTGTGGCTGTCTTTGTTCTTTTATCAGTCATTTTCCGGTCCTTCAAGGGCGGCCTGATCGGGTCAATTCCCCTTGCAGTATCGATCCTTATACAGTTTGG
>JAKEGI010000173.1 GCA_022615595.1 Bacteroidales bacterium
ACACTGCCCGGTATCGCCGGTATTGTACTTACAATAGGTATGTCGGTTGATGCAAACGTGCTTATCTTTGAGAGGATCAAGGAGGAACTGAAGGGCGGCAAGGGGGTCAAACAAGCCATTGCCGATGGTTACAAAGGAGCTTCATCAGCTATTATTGATAGTAACGTTACTACACTTCTTACCGGTGTTATACTTTATTACTTTGGTACCGGTCCGATAAAAGGATTTGCAAGCACGCTTGTTATTGGTATCATTACGTCGCTCTTCTCAGCTGTACTTATTTCAAGGCTTATATATGAATGGGCTCTTAAGAAAAACCTGAGCCTGAAATTCTCAGCCAGCTATACACAGAATTTCATGTCGAACATGAAGATCGACTTTGTGGGCATGAGAAAATACGGATACATCTTCTCAATCGCACTTACCATCCTCAGCGTTGTCACGCTTTCAACAAAAGGTATCAGTAAGGGTATCGATTTTACGGGCGGACGTACTTATGTTGTCAACTTCCAGAAACCTGTCAACACTGCCGAGATCGCAAACCTCCTTTCTGATGAGCTTGAAGGTGATCCGCTGGTGGTAACGTTCGGTTCCGACAACCAGGTGAAGATCAGCACCAAATACAAGGTTAATGAGCCGGAAGCAACCACTGAGGTGAACAAACTCATCTACAGCGGTCTTAAGGATCTCGTCCCGGGCATTGATGAGACAACATTCATCAATGAATATATCGTAAGCTCAGAGACCGTCGGTCCGACAATAGCCCGTGACATCGCCGTCAAAGCTGTATGGGCAATCGTTCTGGCACTGGTGGGAATGTTCCTCTATATCCTGATACGATTCCGTAAATGGCAATACGGGTTAGGTTCTGTTGTTGCACTTGGACATGACGTTATCATTGTGCTTGGACTTTACTCAATACTGCAGGGCGTGATGCCATTCTCAATGGATATTGACCAGGCATTCATCGCAGCAATTCTGACAGTTGTTGGTTACTCTCTTAACGATACCGTGGTGATCTTTGACAGGATAAGGGAGTACCTACCTCTCTACAGAAAAAGATCTACGAAGGAGGTATATAACATGGCCCTAAACAGCACCCTGGCGAGAACACTGAACACCGGTATGGCCACAATATTTGTCCTCATCGTCATCTTTATCTTCGGAGGTGAGGTGATCAGAGGATTCATATTTGCCCTGCTGTTCGGGATTGTGTTCGGGACATATTCGTCTCTCTTTATATCGACCCCCATACTGTATGAGACCACACGCAGGAAGGGCGTTGACGATGAGACAGCACCATCTGAGACCGACAAGAAAAAATAGATTTCTGTCATAAAAACGACCTGCAGAGACGTAGCATGCTACGTCTCTGCTATTAATACACGGTCCGGGTTTTTTGTTATCTGTTCTTTTGTAACTTTGCCCCACAAGACCAGTGAACCGGATGGGAACACTTCTTTTTATAAGCGGCCAGGAAATAATTATCATTCTGATAGTTGTGCTCCTGCTTTTCGGTGCTGACAAACTGCCTGAGATTGCCAGAACGATGGGCCAGGGTATGCGCGAGGTTAAAAAAGCTACCGACGAGATCAAGAGAGAGATTGAAAACAGCACCCAGGATATAAGGAAGGATTTTAATGATGTCGCCGATACCGTGCGCAAGGATATAGATGAGGTAACCGATAGTGTCAGGAAGGATATGGAGGATGCCGGGTCACCTCTTTCAGATGAGATAAATGATACTGCCCGTAATCTAAACAACGAAGTGAGATGATCAGGGCTTCAGGCATTTTAAAGTCATACGGTGACCTGAAGGTACTCAAGGGAATTGATCTCGAGGTAAAGGAAAAGGAAGTTGTAACTATTGTAGGTGCCAGCGGAGCCGGCAAGACCACCCTTTTGCAGATAATTGGTACTCTCGACAGGCCTGATGATGGTAAGATTCTCTTTAACGGACAGGATGTCAGCCTGCTTTCATCACGTGCTCTGGCTGCCTTCAGGAATCGGCATATAGGCTTTGTCTTCCAGTTTCATCAGCTGCTGCCCGAATTCACTGCCCTTGAAAATGTTTGTATTCCTGCATTGATAGCCGGCACTCCAAAAGGAGAGGCAGAGGAGAGAGCTACATCGCTCCTGTCATTCCTGGGCATGGGTGAGCGGCTCGACCATAAACCTTCCCAGCTCAGCGGCGGGGAGCAACAGAGAGTGGCCGTGGCAAGGGCTATCATCAATAGTCCGTCAGTCATACTTGCCGATGAGCCCTCAGGTAATCTCGACACTGAAAACAAGAAAGAGCTGCATAACCTCTTTTTCAGACTCAGAGACACCTTTGGACATACCTTCATCATCGTTACGCATGACCCGCAACTGGCGTCAATGTCTGACAGGACAATCAGGATTAAGGACGGCCTGATCACCAATGATACCTAGTGAAAGAGCTAAAAAAACTGAAGAAGAGAGAGCTTAAGGAATTCCTTGACCAGAGGAGTGACATTTATAACAGACCCTCCTTCATTGAGCTTGACCCGATCAGTATACCGCATCGTTTCACTTCCAAAGAAGACATTGAGATCGCAGGTTTCCTGGCCGCTACTATCGCCTGGGGTAATCGTGTGGCTATTCTAAAGAGCGCTGAGAAGATGCTGGCCTTTATGGGCAACTCTCCGTTTGATTTCGTGATAAACCATCGAGACACAGATATTAAAGGCATTGACGGCTGCATTCACCGTACTTTCAACGCGGAGGATTTCATCTATTTCATAGAGGCACTGAGGTATATATACCTTCAAAAGGGTGGAATGGAAGCACTCTTTTCTCAATATCGTACAGACTCTTCTCTTCAGCCTGCCATTCATGAATTCAGGAGGATCTTTTTTGAGCTGCCTCACAACGCCAGGAGTGAGCGGCATGTTTCTGATCCATTCAAGGGATCAGCGGCAAAGAAGATCAACATGTATCTGAGGTGGATGATACGGAAAGACAACAAAGGGGTGGATTTTGGAATATGGGATTCAATATCTCCTTCAATATTATCATGTCCACTTGATGTTCACTCCGGTAACGTAGCAAGAAAACTTGGGCTTTTAAAGCGTAAGCAAAATGACTCAAAGGCAGTCATCGAACTTGATACATATCTTCGTTCATTGGATAAGCAGGATCCTGTTAAATACGACTTTGCCTTATTTGGCCTGGGTGTTTTCGAAAAATTCTAACACTTCCTTTTTAATAAGACTTAAAATACCTGATGTTATTACTGGTATTCAAACAACTTTTAACCACTATCGAAAAAAATCCCTTATGAGGTTAATAAGTAATAAACATGCAGAAATAATAAAATCAAAACCTAGCTATATCGAACACATTGAGAAATACATAATATGGGTGTTTGTGAAATCATTTTGCTTGCTTTGTTTCAAACGGTATCTTTAAAGATACTGAAACATTTCTGCCTTCATTGTAATAATTCAAATGCTTAAACAAGGAAGTATGGTCTGGTTTAAACCTGGAACAAAGTGTTTTACTCCCTGAACA
>JAKEGI010000174.1 GCA_022615595.1 Bacteroidales bacterium
CTCGCGAGCTGTGCGGGATACCACTCCCCGAAGGGATGAGAGAGCACCAGCGATTTGAAAAGCCGCTTATCACTCCTACAACCAAAGCCGAGCATGGAATGCATGACCAGGACATATCAGCCGAAGAGATAATCAGGTCAGGCCTTGTTCCTGAGAGCGAATATCGAATGCTTGAAGACTATTCCATGAAGCTGTTCATGAAAGGTTCAGAAATAGCTGCAGATCATGGCCTGATACTTGTTGATACAAAATATGAGTTCGGGAGGCGTGACGGGAAGATTTATCTTATTGACGAGATACACACACCTGACAGCTCGCGTTACTTCTATGCCAACGTATATGAAGAGCGTTTTGCCAGGGGTTAGCAGCAGAAGCAACTGTCGAAGGAATTTGTGCGTGAGTGGCTTATGTCGAACGGATTCCAGGGCAGAAGCGGGGAGAAGGTCCCTGAAATGACTCCCGGATTTGTGACAGAGGTATCTGAACGGTATATCGAGCTGTATGAAAAGATTACCGGGAAAAAGTTTTTAAAGGCAGAAGGTGAAGACCCTGTCAGAAGGATTGAAAAAAATGTTTCAGCATTTCTTGCTGACCTGAAATAAAGGCGCTGAAAAACTGTTTTTTGAGTATGAAAATTTATCCGGCAATGACCAATGCGACTTCCATGTCTTTAAAACATGCTCTGAAAGCATTATTGATTTTCGCCGCACTGATGGCACCTTCGTTGATGGCAGCCCAGGTGCCGGTTGAGATATCAAAGCAGAAAATAGTGGTTGAGGGAAAGATATATTATATGCATGCTGTTCAGAAGGGACAGACTCTCTACTCAATTTCAAAGGCATACAATGTGAAGGTTGATGATCTCACACGCGAGAATGTTATACCTGATACCGGTATAAAAGATGGTCAGATACTTAAGATACCTGCATCATCAACACCTCCTGCGGCAGACCAAAGGGCAACTGGAACAACGGGGCAGGAACCGAATCCTCAGACTACCGGGCAGGCTCCTGCGAAGACTGCCGCATCCGTAACTGCAGTTCCCGCTGCAGCAACCTCAACCTCAACCTCAACCTCAACCTCAAAAGGCCCTGCCAATCAGGATCCGAGGTTCATATACCACAGGGTCCTGAGAGGAGAGACGCTCTCATCAGTTTCACGCGAATACGGCATCTCCGTCAGGGAGCTTAAGAAGGCAAACCAGGGTCTGCTCTTCCCCCGTGAGGGTGACTATCTTCTGATACCACGAAATAAAATCGCTTCAGGCAAAGCTGAAAAAGTTCAGCCACAGATCCCGGAGCAGGTTTTAATAGCTGGTGAGACATCAGACACGGCAGCTGTATCAGACAGCCTTCCTGTGTTTACAGTTCCGTCGGAAAAGACAGTGATAACGGAGCTCAGTGGCTCAGTGAAGGTTGCGGTTATGCTGCCATTCTTCATAAATGAAAACAGTGTCAGATCATATATTGATTCAACGAAAAGGGACTCAAAGGGCAAGAAGATACATAAGGAAGTTGTTATGCCAGTTGAGTGGATTTATGAAGGAAGCATACCCTTCCTCGAAGTATATGAGGGGATACTTGTGGCTGTTGACAGCCTCCGGGCACTGGGGCTTACCGTCGAGCTTGATATCTATGATACCGGTGGAGGGACAGACCAGATAAACGACCTCATCTCTTCCGGGCATCTCAATGATGCTGGCCTTATCATCGGGCCTGTCTATTCAAATAACCTGAGCATCCTTTCATCGTGGGCTGCCAGCCACTCGATCCCGGTTGTCTCACCGGTGCCGCTGCGTGACCAGAATATACTGAGCAACAGACCTACACTCTTCAGGGTGCACCCGTCAGCAGGCGTGGCACAGGATGTTACTTTGAATGAACTCAGATCGCACAGAGGCAGTAACATCGTTTTCCTCTATTCAGATACTCTGATGAGTGATCCGATGACATCCGGGTACTGGAATAAAGTATCCCTGGCCATGCAGCCTGCCGGACCAGATGACAGCACGACAGTAACGTCACATTACTTTACAGGATTGACCCCCAGGAATGATACTTACAGGGGTGTAAGTTCGCTCGAGAGCCTTATTAAGCCCGACAGGGAGAATATTTTTATCCTTGCCACCACGGAGACACCAAAGGTAAGTGCCGCATTTTCTGCACTGCATAACCTCTCACGTAAGTACAGCATCAAGGTGATGGGCTACCCTGAGATAAATTCCCTTGAGACTGTTGATCTTAAGTATTACTATGACCTTGAGCTCTTTATACCTTCAGAGAGCTATATTGATTTCGGAAGCAGTGCAGTGTCATCGTTCATAAGATCATTCAGGCAGAAATTTGGTACCGAACCTATGGCAGAAAGTTACGCATGGCGAGGCTTTGATATTGCATTTTATTTCATAGGTGGCATTGCAAGTCACGGCAGTGACTTCCTGAGCGACCCCGGTATCTTCAATCCGGCACTAATATGTCTTGCCCCTGACTTCCGAAGGAACAACTTCAGCGACGGGTTTGAGAACAAGGGAATGTATATCATGCACTACAGGAAGGACATGACAATTGAAGTTATCAGACAGTCACATCCGGTATACTGACACTGCGACGGAATTAATTTCCGGTTCCTCCGGAATATTTGAGTCTTTTTGAATGACGACCAGGGTCGGGAGACACTTTATGACCTGACCGATGAAAACGATCATGACAGGCGAGATGCAGTCAGCGTTCAGAAACGACTTTGACTCTGTTTCAGCAGCTTTCAAGAAGGATATTGATACACTTCTTACACCTGATCAGCTTGCGCGTGTCCGCGAGATGGAGACAAGAAACCGAGAGATGATGAAGAAGATGGACAGGAGCAGGCACGAGTGGCCCTATCACAAGGGGGACAGAGGCAAGCCTTACCAGAAACGCGATGCTCCGGCGGGCGACCGTCATCCCTGATCCCTGCTCTCAAGGCCTAACAGGACGTAGTCAAGCACTATCGGGAGATCATCAGGATTAACCCCGTTTTGTATCAATACGGAAGAGTCTTCCGAAAAGACAGATACGAAAGCTTCAACCGTGATCGCTCCCCCTTTA
>JAKEGI010000175.1 GCA_022615595.1 Bacteroidales bacterium
ACTATGCTCCGGAGGAGCAGAAGTCAAAGTGAGATTATCTCAATCCTGAAGCTCAGGGCATCGATCTGAAGGAGGCGGCCTGAGAGGGTATCTCCTGCGCCGGTGATGATCTTTATGACCTCACATGCCTGGACAGAGCCGATTATTCCGGGAAGGACCCCTATGACACCGGGAGGTGTCTCTGTATTATCTGCGTTAATATGCATCTCTTCAGGAAAGAGGCTGCGGTATGAGGGCCCGTCCATGTAGTTGAAAACCGAAGCCTGCCCCATGAACTGGTAGACAGCACCATAAACCATCGGGATCCCTGCCTTTAAAGTTGCATCACTCAACACATATCTGGTAGCAAAATTATCACTGCAATCTACAGCAATATCATATCCGGAAAGGAGCTCTGTTGCGTTGTCGGCTGTCATGCGTTGCGGATAGGATATAACTTTAATGAGCGGATTAAGAAGAGTAATTTTATCTGCGGCTACACCGGCTTTGCTGCGACCCCTGTCTGAGGAGTTGTAGATGACCTGTCTCTGAAGGTTACCGGTATCGACGACATCATTGTCTACTATTCCTATTTTACCTACCCCTGCAGCTGCGAGATACAGTAAGACCGGGGAGCCCAGTCCACCGGCTCCTACAACCAGAACTGACGCTTCTCTGAGCTTCATCTGGCCTTCAGGACCCACCTGGGGGATTATGAGTTGCCGGTGATATCTTTCCTTTTCAATATCAGATAGTTTCGACATCAGAAAGCAGAATTGAGATACTCGTTCAATGACTTAAAAGTATGAAAAAAACGGATTGCGGTATGATTTTTGTGTCATATTTACGTTGCCATAACTGACTGTATCATGAAAAGAAATCTGATCAGCTTCGCACTGATACTCATTGCGGGCTTCACAACATCGATGACATCATGCGAGAGAACAAAGGAAGAGACGCCTCCGGGTGATCCGGTTCAGATAGAGCTTACACTTAAGCAGACGGAGGTGGTGGAATCAGCAAATAAGTTCGCCTTTGACCTGTTTGTGCCGATAGTTGCCGAAAAGAAGGGAGCTGAGAATATAATGATCTCACCCTTCAGTGTCACGAGCGCACTCTCTATGACCCTCAACGGGGCAGCAGGAGAGACCTTCGAGGCAATGATGACAGCACTGAGGTATGACGGCAAAACAATCGGGGAGATCAATGAGACATATCTCAAACTGATGAAGGATATGGTTCCGGTAGATCCGAGAGTAGTCATGGAGATAGCCAATTCGGTATGGGTTGAGAAGAGGCTTACAGTCAAGCAGCCGTTTATCGACGCTCTCAAGACATGGTATCTTGCTGAAGCAAAAAACATTGATGTGACAGACCCCGGTGCAGTAGACATGGTGAATGGCTGGATCGAGGAGAAGACTCACGACAAGATCCAGAATATGCTCGACGAGCTTAGTCCTGACCTGGCAATGCTGCTTATAAATGCTGTCTACTTCAACGGTAAGTGGAGACATCAGTTTGAAAAGAAAAATACTGACAACAAGTCTTTCTTTGTAACTCCCGGTTCTCCGGTACTGGTCCCGATGATGTTCCAGAATGAGAACTTTGCTGTCACCCGTTCAGGGAATGCCACACTTATTGAACTGCCATACGGGCAGGGCAACTATTCGATGGTTGTCATGCTGCCTGATGAAGGCGTTTCAACTGCGTCGGTGGCGGTGACACTTACACCGGAGAGCTGGGCACTCTGGATGGCAGACCTGGCAAGAGGTACTACCGAAGTTGACCTTAGTCTTCCGAGGTTCAAATATGAGTACAAGAGAGAACTGAAAGATGATCTGACGGCTCTGGGCATGGGAATAGCATTCACCGATTTTGCAGATTTCAGCAATATAAGTAATCAGGGGCTTCTGATATCGAGAGTTCTGCATCAGACCTTCATCGAGACGAATGAAGAGGGGACTGAAGCGGCTGCAGCCACTGTAGTTGAAATGGAGCTAACATCAATGCCTATGACAACGGTTATCAATATAAACCGTCCGTTCCTCTATTTCATAAGGGAGACCACTACCGGCACTATAGTGTTTATGGGGCAGGTAGCAGATCCATCAAAGGATTGAAAATAACGGATTTTAAAGTTGGAAAAGAAAGATGGGGTGTCTTAACAGGACCCCTTCTTTTTTTTGCCCACTCTGTTATACCTGAGTCAAAATCTATATAAGTGGGGGGAATTTCATCTAAAAAGCCTTTCTTTACAGACTTTTAGTCTTTCAGACTGATGTTTGTAATGCATCTCACATATATTGATATCATGGTCAGCGCGGTTCTGGCCACCATTATGTTTGGTGTTGGGCTATCCATTAACATGGATGATCTGAAGGAGATAAGGCGTTCGCCGAAGGCCTTCCTTTACGGTCTTTTTGCCCAGATGATCCTTCTTCCGCTGATTACGTTCACCATTGTCAGCTTCACTGATCTTCCTCCGGCACTAAAAGTCGGATTCATCATTCTGGCAGCATGTCCCGGCGGTACCACATCAGGATTCGTTACCGTCCTTTACAGGGGCAATGTGGCGCTGTCGGTTGCCCTTACAACAATAAACAGTATTCTTACGCTGTTCACCATTCCGTTGCTTGTGAACATAGCACTAACATTTTATATGGGCAGGCACTCAGCTTTCGAGTTGCCCGTTATTCAGTCTTTCCTGCAGATCTTTTTTATTACGCTGCTTCCAGCCGGTACGGGGGTGCTTATAAGATACCGGTGGAATGATATAGCTGACAGGATCCAGAAACCGGTCAGGACAACCATGATCATTCTCTTTGCAGGAGTTTATCTGCTCATAGCTTTTGCGGACGAATCGAAAGGTGGTTCAGGCATTAGCTGGAGGGAGACACTGAGTATTTTCCCGATTGCTATTCTGGTTAATCTGGCTGGTTTTGCTGCAGGATTGGTAACAGGAAGCGCTGCAAAGACAGGTCTCCGGGCATCATTTACAATCGGTATTGAGGTCGCACTTCAAAACACAACCCTTGCCCTTCTGGTAGCAGGGACACTTATCCAGAGCAATGACATGGTCAAGCCTGCCCTGGTTTATGCCCTCTTCTCATTTTGGACTGCCCTTCTGTATGGTATAGTTGTCAAGTGGTACAACAAGTCGAAGTTGTTCGGAGAGTTCAATTAGCAAAGGGGCAATATACAGAAATACAACACTTTAACCTCCGATGTGAATGTACTGAGGCGGGAAAAGCTCAATCACCTCGGTCAGAACATCCTCACTGAAAGCAAATGTCTCATCCTTCCCGGCGCAGTAGATGTCAGTTATCAACCGTACGCCAACCGGATGCGGAGTTAATCCTTGTTCGTAAATCAATCACAGGGTCAGTTCAGTTGACTGCAACAATATCAAATATCTCATGCCTGTCGAACTGCAGCCAGTACTTAATAGAGTTTTGCCTTACCAGTTCCCAGTAGATATCGCTGTCGAGTCCGTAGATGAAGTTTATTTCCTTCAGTTCCGAGGAAATCTTTTGAGCAAGTTCTTCCTTAAGGCAGATGCGTATTGTTTGTCCTTTATAAGTG
>JAKEGI010000176.1 GCA_022615595.1 Bacteroidales bacterium
GTTATATAGCCACCCCAGTGTTTCTACAGCACCTGGGATTATACAGCGCTGATGGTGACAGGGCAACAATCGCCGAGGAGTTTACCGGTTTCATTCCGGAGTTCTACAGGCTTGTCGACCTGAGCATCGGACAGCCGGTCGTGGCCCCCGGATTTAGCGTTACTCGGCGGACAAACTTCATACTTCCTCTTGACACTCCCTACGAGACGATGTGGCTGAACTACATGACTGACTGCAGGAGGAATGTAAATATAGCCCACCGTTTCCCTCAGGAAATCGTTGATAACGTTAAGCCGCAGGAGGTCATTGCATTATTCAGATCGACGATCGGCAGGAGAGCCGGAGTAATCAGGGAGTCAAGCTATCGCCGGCTTCATGCTCTCATGGATCACTGCATCATAACCGGCAAGGGAAAGATCCTCGGCGTGAGATCGCCAAAAGGCAAGCTTCTGTGGGGCATGTTCGTCATAGACTTTTCAGGTAGGATTACTCTTCTCTTCACCGCAGGCAGCAGGAAGAGCCGTGAACTGCGCACAGCCTATCATGTGATAGACAACCTGATAAAGGAAAATGCAGGAAGCGGCAAAATAATTGATTTTGCAGGCTCATCAGTGCCCTCAATTGCTCTGTTTATAAAATCGTTCAACAGCACCGAGACATCATATTACAGGCTGTACAGGAATGCCCTGCCCTTTCCCGTCAGGCTTCTTAAAAGTCCCTGACCTGAAAATACCATACCTGCATCCTTACTGCTCTCTGAAAATCCGGCTACTTTTACGTCTGTCAATACAGTGAGGTTAAAAGCGTTTTATTGTTAAACAAACAACGACGCAGTAAAGGATGTCACCCTCTATAAGGGAGATATACCGGCAGTCAGTTTTGGCAACAGAACAGCTACCCTGCGGTGGAACCATTTCATCTCCGAAAGGATTTTCTATAACGTCAGTATGATATACTCCAGGTACATCTATAATCTGGGAACACCCGAAGGAGGCACCGGCGCCTTTGCATTCAACTGGGACTCAAGACTGACCGGTTATTCTTCAAAGATAGACTTTACCCACCTCTTAATTGACAAACATAAACTGCGTTATGGAGCCTCAATCATTTTTCATGAGTTTTTTCCGGGTGAGGTGAAGGGAATTGGCAGCACCACCGGAGACACTTACTTTAAGCTTGAGCCTCGACTGGCATTTACATGGCTGCTGGATGGAAACTCCTCGGTTAAGGGAAGCTACGGGCATATGACTCAGTACATTTACAGTTGAGATGAATAGCCTGGGCAAGGATTATTTCAACTTTCTTCAGGAGGCTCAGGCAGAGCTGCGGGGATCTAATCCTCTCTTCAGCGGACCTCCTGCAAATGTAAAGGGGAATGTGAGTAACGGTGCCATAGGTTTCTTTGCCGCTTATTCAGTCAGTCGTGTATCGGTAACAGTAAGTGACTGGATGATCATATCAGGAGCTCGATCTCCTCATCTGACAGACCTTTCTCCGTAATTTTCCCATTCTCGCAATGCAATGTCCTGGCAGGGTATTTTTTTATCAGCGAGTGTTTGTGTGTTGACATTATCACCGCTCTTCCCGTATCGCTTATGCTTCGAAGGAGGAGATGTATCTCTTCAGATGTTTCCGGGTCAAGATTCCCGGTTGGCTCGTCTGCCAGTATGATATCAGGGTCGTTGAGCAATGCCCGGGCAATGACTATTCTCTGCTGTTCTCCCCCGGAGAGCTGGTGAGGCATCTTGAATCCCTTCGTTTGGAGACCGACCTTTTCAAGCACCTCCCTGATGCGTGCCTCGGTAGCCTCTCTGTTTGTCCATCCGGTTGCTTTAAGGACGAATTCCAGATTGTCATGCACCGAACGGTCAGTGAGCAGCTGAAAGTCCTGGAAAACTATCCCCAGTTTGCGCCGCAGAAGAGGTATGTCACGCTTCTTCAGTCTGCGGAGGTTAAACCCGGCGACCCATCCCTCACCGTCAGACAATGGCAACTGCCCGTTGAGAGTACGGAAGAGTGAAGTTTTGCCGCTTCCCACCCTGCCTACGAGATATAGGAACTCACCTTTGTCAACCTTCAGGTTCACGTCTGAAAGAACAAGATGGTCCCGCTGCATGATCGAACAGCTCTTCAGTTCAATAATGGTGTCCAGGGGCTCTGTATCATGCATGGCTATCACTTTTGGCGCAAATTAAAAAAGAATTAACAATCACAGGCAGTGATGTTGATAAAATGAGCAATAAAGAGCTTTTAGCGCTGTTTTATAGTTGTACTTTTACCCGAAATTAACTTGCACCTAAAAACCAGTGCAAGATATTGTTAAATAGAGAATTATCTGCAGAAGTTGTTTTGCGGGCAATTTCGCTTTTAACTGAGGATTAAGAAATGAAAAAGTTATGAATAGAAAGATACTGGTAATCATTGTTGCAGCAGTCCTGACAACCGGCACTGCTCTCAGGGGGCAGTCCTCGTTCACTGGCGAAGAGCTGACCTCTCTGCTGAACAATGGCTATGAAATGTATGGCAAGGCGAAGTATGCCACTGCAATTGAACTGTTTGACAAATGGCTCGCGGCAGACAAATCAGGAAAATCGCAGCAGAGGGCTGATGCAGAATATCATGCAGCCCTGGCATCCATGCGCCTGATGAGCCCTGACGCTGAATACAGGATGCAGAACTTTATTGTTTCGAACAGTGAGAGTCCGATGCTTAACCAGGCCAGGTTTGAATCAGGATTATACTGTTATCAGCAACGCAATTACACCTGTGCCATTGAATGGTTTGAACAGACAGACCGGCTGAGCCTCCCCGGCAATAGCCTGCCGGAATATCTCTTCAAGCTGGGTTACTCACATTACATGAAGGGCGACAA
>JAKEGI010000177.1 GCA_022615595.1 Bacteroidales bacterium
AGAGCACCCTTGCCGACAGGCTTCTTGAGCGGACACATACCGTTGAGGCCCGTGAGTTCCAGGACCAGGTTCTTGATGACATGGATCTTGAGAGGGAGAGAGGCATTACAATAAAGAGTCATGCAATACAGATGGATTATGAGCAGGATGGGAAAAAGTATTTTCTTAATCTGATAGATACGCCGGGGCATGTCGACTTCTCTTACGAGGTGTCACGGTCGATAGCGGCATGCGAGGGAGCTCTTCTTGTCGTTGATGCCACGCAGGGGATACAGGCCCAGACGATCTCGAACCTCTATATGGCCATTGAGCATGGTCTTGAAATAATTCCGGTGCTGAACAAGATGGACTCACCCAGTGCTATGCCTGAAGAGGTTAAGGATCAGATTGTTGACCTAATCGGGTGCAGTCGTGATGATATCATTGAGGCAAGTGCCCGGACAGGCATGGGTGTAGAGCGCATAATGGAGGAGATAATAACCAGGATCCCTGCACCAAAGGGTGACCCTGACGCTCCGCTGCAGGCACTCATATTTGATTCTGTTTTCAACTCCTTCAGGGGGATAATAGCCTACTTCAAGATTGCCAATGGCACAGTCCGTACACATGACATGGTGAAGTTTGTCAATACCGGGAGTGAATATGACGCCGATGAAATAGGGGTGCTGAAGATAAAGCGGGAGCCGCGCAGCATACTCAGTGCAGGTGATGTCGGTTATATCATTTCAGGGATAAAGAACTCAGCCGAAGTGAAGGTGGGAGACACCATAACACATGTTGCCCGGCCATGTCAGGCGGCTATCTCAGGCTTTGCCGATGTCAAACCCATGGTCTTTGCCGGAATCTATCCTGTCGATGCAGATGACTACGAAGACCTTCGGGCCTCCATTGAGAAACTTCAGCTTAATGATGCCTCTCTTACCTTTGTGCCTGAGTCTTCGGCAGCGTTGGGATTCGGATTTCGTTGCGGCTTCCTCGGGCTGCTGCATATGGAGATCATTCAGGAGCGCCTTGACAGGGAGTTTGATATGGACGTCATAACCACCGTACCCAACGTCTCTTTCAGGGTTCTTACGACCAGGGGAGAGCTGATTGATGTTCATAATCCTTCAGGAATGCCCCCGGCCACGACTATAGACGAGATTGAAGAACCGTATATCCACGCACAGATAATATCGAAGTCAGAGTACCTCGGATCAATACTCAAGCTGTGCATTGACAAGAGAGGAACATTGAAGAACCAGGTCTATCTGACAAGCGACAGGGTGGAGGTTACATTTGACATGCCTCTCTCAGAGATAGTCTTTGACTTCTATGACAAACTGAAGAGCATCTCAAAAGGTTATGCCTCATTTGATTACCACATAACTGACTATAAGAAGGCTGATCTCGTCAGGCTTGATATCCTTCTCAACGGAGAGATGGTTGATGCTCTGTCAACTCTTATTTACCGCGGTAATGCGTACGACTTCGGCAGAAGAATGTGTGAGAAGCTGCGTGAACTGATCCCGAGGCAGCAGTTTGATATTGCCATCCAGGCAGCTATCGGGGCAAAGGTGATTGCCCGCGAGACCGTCAAGGCTGTGCGCAAGGATGTGACGGCAAAGTGTTATGGTGGTGACATCACCAGGAAGCGCAAGCTGCTCGAGAAACAGAAGAAAGGCAAGAAGCGCATGAGGCAGGTTGGGAATGTCGAGGTACCGCAGCAGGCTTTCCTTGCAGTGCTAAAGCTCGATTAACAGATGAAAAAAAACATAAGGGTGTTGGAAATTAAGAAATCTTATTAACTTAGCACTGTGTTGGGATTTGACTGGGGAAGAAAATCCAATTCAAAGACCCTGAAACTAACCTGAACTCGTACCCCGCATGATATTTTCATGCGGGGTATTTTTTCAGTAAAGCAGTTTATATCCCCTTCCGTGAATGTTGAGTATCTCCACCGCCGGATCTTTTTTCAGGTACTTGCGCAGCTTGGTGATGTACACGTCCATACTTCTGGCATTGAAGTAGTTATCGTCAATCCAAATCGATTTAAGAGCAAAATTGCGTTCAAGTACCTCATTCCGGTGCCGGCAAAGCAGTTCAAGCAGCTCTGACTCTTTGGTGGTAAGTTTCTGTGATCCCTCTTTATGTGTGAGTGTCTGTCTTGAGACGTCAAAAGTGAAATCTCCGATTGTATATTGCTCCTGTGAGGCTTCAGGTTCCCGTTTAACTGACCGGCGCAGGATAGCTTCGATGCGGTAAACAAGCTCTTCCATTGAAAAGGGCTTGGTAATGTAATCGTCAGCTCCGGACCTGAATCCTTCAATAACATCCTCCTTCAGGTTTTTGGCAGTAAGGAATATTACCGGTATGTTCGGCTCAATTGCCCTTATCTCCCTTGCGAGTGTGAACCCGTCCATTTCGGGCATCATCACGTCAAGAAGGCACAGTGCAAATTTTTCCTTTCTGAAGAGCTTCATGGCCTGTGCTCCATCGACAGCAAGGACAGGCTCATACTCTTTGAGTGAAAGGTAGTTCTGAAGGAGCATGCCCAGGTTGGGGTCATCCTCGGCTAACAAAATACGTACTCTTTTCATCTCTGCTGTTCTTTGGGAAGGTGAATTATTATTCTGGTGCCTTTGTTGAGCTGACTCTCAGCTTTGATTGTCCCGTGGTGTTCGTCAACAATCTTCTTAACATAGCTTAGACCAAGTCCAAATCCTTTGATATTGTGCATATTGCCTGACGGTACCCTGTAAAACTTGTCAAAGATGTGTCTCAGATGGTCACGCGGTATCCCGATGCCGTTGTCTGAAACAGTTACTGTAATTCCTTTATGTGTCAGGGCGGTGGTGATCTTTATTTCCGGTTTTCCGGTAGTGTACTTGAGAGCGTTGTCAAGCAGGTTGATGAAGACATTGAGGAAATTAGGTTCGTCGATTGTGACCATCGGGTCAGAGGCATCGAGCGATGTTGATATTTCCCCACCCCTTCCGTTGACCTGCAGCTTGAAAGCATCCACAGCCTTTAGAATAATTGCATGAATATCGTTGCGCTCCTTTTTAAGTTCAAGTTTCGCTTTCTCGAATATTGCAGTCTGCAGCACCCCCTCGACAAGCAGCTTCAGCCTTGTGCTTTCATCATTAATAATCCCTGCAAGTCCGTATGTGTCTCTTGAGGCTTCAGGTATTTTCCTGTCAGCCAGCATCTGGGCTGCAAGTGAGATTGTGGCAATAGGGGTTTTAAGCTCGTGCGTCATATTGTTGATGAAGTCACTTCTGATCTCTGACAGTTTTTTCTGTCTGAAGATAACTATAAATGTCCCGGTTGAGAGGATTATGAGCAACAGAACAATAATCATCGAGGAAGATGCCATGAAGGCTATCTGGCTGAATTTGTACTTTTCCTCTTCGGGGAAGTAAAGTGAGAGTATATTATTCCCTGGAACAGGGTCATTGGGAAAGAGCTGACGGAGGTATTTGTTTGCTCCGGAACTCTCGCTATAGTCAGGGGTCCGGTATATGATTCCGCTGAAGTCGCTGCGGACTGCAAACTCAAATCCAAGATGGATCCCAACAGCATCGAGTGATCTTCTTAAGACCTCATTGAGCTGAGCCGAGGTGAACCGGTCTCGCAGAGGAGGTGTCTCATGAAGGATACGGCTCACTATGTCCTCAATCGCTATAATTTTGTTGGTCATGCGGCGGGCTGCTCCTGCAGTGATAATCTGTGCAGCCGGCTCGGTATCATCAAGAAATGGCTCAGGCTGAATGCTGTCTGAAGGAAGGAGGTAGGTACTCCCAGCCCTGTTGATGATCACCGATCTTCTTCCCGGGCTGAAACCATATTTTTCAAGCAATCTTGTGTCAGCTGAGAGTTCCCGCTCCCGGTCATCGAATGCTGCCATGGAACTCTGAGGTTGTGCAGGAGTTATCTCCCTGATGATGCGATTGAACGTTTCTGCCTTTTCAAGCTCTGAAACAACCTCTTTCAGTGCCTCGTTGACGCCGAACCTGAACTCCTGGTCTTCGGTGCTGACAACGCTGTTTATCCACCTGACCTGAATGATGACAAGTGCCGAGATGGCAATAAAGAAAAAGACGGCCAACAGTACAATAAACTCACGCTTCATTATGAAACAAATGTACTTTGTTTATTGCCTCAGAGGGGTTGTTTAACTTTAATTAACAACAGGCGACAGGTAAAC
>JAKEGI010000178.1 GCA_022615595.1 Bacteroidales bacterium
CTCACCCTCTCCGTCGTCAAGCAGACCGTAGAAATCGTCAGAGGTGAATGAGAGCACGCCGATATGTGAGTTGACAGACTGCCATGTGGGAATGAATGATGTGTTGCGCGGCGGTGGTGTTTTATTCTCATAAGATCCGTCACCGAAAAGCAGAAGATAACCCGGAGGGGAATTGTTCGCGAGGCCTCTCAGGTACATCATTCTTATGAAGTTTCTTATTGCTGCAGCATCGGGGATGCCTCCCGAGAACTCATTGTAAATCTGATCAGGGGTGACAATCAGCGAAGATGTTCCATCGTCAGTGAGGTGCAGGTCCGCAATCGTTCCGGCATGCTCAAGAAAGAGCGGATGAGAAACGATGATCATATCAGATGGCGTCAGGGAATGAAGATCCTGGTTTGGTACCGGGTCTTTCCTGATTACGGGGCGCAGCAGATTCTGTGATGAAAATGCAATGAATTTGCGGAGGCTGTCGGTAGATGCGGTGAAGGTTGTGGTTCCACCTGAAAAACCTGTCTCAAGGGTCCGGGGGGCAAAGGGGTCGGTGACATCCCATACCTGCAGCGGTACAGGGCCTGTGATGCTGAAGCGGGTAACGGCTGAGGAGGCAACAGAGCGGGAGTCACTGATTATAAGCTGCCTGTCTGTATAGATCAGCTGAGCCCGCGCAATATATTCTATATAATCTATAAATCCTGTGGCAGAAAGATTGCCGTTGTTATTAAAAACAATGCTGAAGGGTGGTGCTGATGATGATGGCAGCACTGAGTCGGTTGCAACTGATATGTTGGCATATACGCCGTTGATATCTGAAATATTAACAGGAGCGACAGTCACTGTTTTCAGCACCGTCGTTCCCTGCTTCAGGGTGAATGAGCTGCCGGTTTCTGACCTGGCAAGCACTCTTAGTCTGTACCTGATCTTTTCACTGGGCACAAGGTTACTGAACCGCGGTGTGATATTGTTATCATTGCCGGGTATTACCTGCTGATA
This sequence comes from Bacteroidales bacterium, assembly GCA_022615595.1. Lineage (GTDB taxonomy): Bacteria > Bacteroidota > Bacteroidia > Bacteroidales > VadinHA17 > SR-FBR-E99. The sequence goes on from JAKEGI010000178.1 coordinate 994, forward strand.
CCATTCCCTCCCTGACCGGATCAGGTTAACGATTTCATTCTCATGCCTGTATGTTACATCGTACGATGATGAGGTTCGGTTAAATGGCAAAGCAGGAACTGATTCCGTTTCTATCACGGCAGCCCCTCCCGACAGGGATGTTGCAAAGTAATAGGCAGTATCCGAATAGTGGTGCCTTCGGAATTCATATGATCGCGCCACACTGTTATAATCCCAGCGGTGGGTACCCTCACCGTAAAATAGCAGGTAGTCGCCCTCATTGAAGATACCGTCGCTTCCCTTTTCAGTCTTGTATGCTATCTTCCTCAGATCGTCAGGGGCAGACCCGTCATTGTAGAATGAGAGTTGCCCCGCGTTATTGCCATAAAGTACCAGTGAGGCAGGGTCGCTGAACCCCATATCCTTTATCTGTGACCAGTCAAGCCTGTACACTCCCGGTTCTGTCACGGCAATCCTGACCCATCTGCCTTTGTTAAGAACAGATGAGGATGCATAATCCTGGCCGGCAGCTTGCAGCACCGGTAGAATCATAAGCAGTGTGAAGGGGAGACATTTCAATCTCATCAGCACAAAGATAGTTAAGTCGATTATCTTTACTCCCTGAAAGATGAATACCCAGGTAAAATATTAACGTCACCGCATCGTTGATATTGCTGATATGAAGCCATGAAAGTCGAAAAGGTTACAGCTGTTGTGATCATCATTTTGTCAGGGCTTACCACGCATGGACAGGATACGTGGTACGGTGGTATGTCCGGTCTGCACTTCATGTACAATCCTGCATTTACCGGTGCAGCCGGAAAACCTGAAATGAGGCTGTCATGCTATTCATTCCTGCCCGGCAACGGGTACAGCCTCGGTTCCGTTTACGGTTCATATAATGATTATTCGTCCTCCTTGCACGGCGGAGTCGGACTCTGGCTCTCGGATGACATGCTGGGCGATGTGATGAATGATTTCAGGGCAGGAGCGACCTATGCCTATCATCTTCGGGCAGGGAATGATCTCTATTTCAGTGCTGGCCTTACAGCATCAATGGTTCACCGGGGCATCAGGGCAGGTTCAGTTATCCTGCCGGAGGATCTGGACCCGTTCCTGGGCTATACCGGCATCTCTTCAGAAACTATCTCTTCAGGAAATGTCACCCTTCTCGATCTGGGCACCGGTATCACCGTCTCCAAAGGCTCATGGTACGGAGGCTTTGCTGTGATGCACCTCACCCAGCCATGGCTCAGTGACAGGCACCAGGATCATAACAGGCTCAGGAGGCTTTATTCACTCAATGCCGGAACCTCCTTTGAACCCGGCGGCAAAAGCCTGACGATCAGCCCCTCGGCCTCGATGCATCTTCAGGATGGGTATGTTGCAGCATATTTAGGTGCCGAGCTGCTTTACAGAGAGTTAATGTGCGGTTTAGCACTCTGGCATGAAGGCAGTGGCTTTACCGCTGCCGTACCGGCACTGGGCTGGGATACCGGAACTGCAAAGGTCATATTATCATATAGTTACATAATTGCCGGAGGAGTTCCGGTCATCAAAGGCACAGCTATTGTCAGGGCGGGATTGTCAATTTGTTTCAATAATGTTGAAAAAAGAAGGGTGGTTCATGTAATAAAGTTACCTGATTTGTAGTTATTTTGGAGCAGAGTTGTTTAATAGTTATTTTTTATATATTTGAAAATTAATTTAGTTAACACTAATCAAGCCATGTATAAACTCAGATCTTTACCGGTTTTTGTAGTTGTTGCACTCCTCTTCTTTTCGTGTAAGGGAGGACAACCGGATAATGTATCTCCGACGACAGGATGGAGTTACAGAGACCCAAAATCGGCTGATGTGAATGACCTCGGCTATCCTATCGGAGAGGCATCAGAACAGCTCACCGGTCCTAATCTTGTACTTATTGAAGGTGGTACTTTCACCATGGGCAGGGTTGAGCAGGATGTAATGTATGACTGGAACAATGCTCCGCGCAGGGTTACTGTTTCATCTTTTTACATGGATGAGACGGAGATATCGAATCTTGATTACCGCGAATACCTCTACTGGCTGAGGCGGGTCTACAGTGACTATCCCGAGGTTCACCGCCGCGCCCTTCCCGACACACTTGTATGGCGTAGCCCTCTGGCCTTCAATGAACCTTATGTACAATATTACTTCAGACATCCTTCATATAATACTTACCCGGTGGTTGGCGTAAGCTGGCTGCAGGCCAATGACTATTGTGTATGGCGCACTGACAGGGTCAACGAGCAGATCCTTCTCGAAGGGAAGTGGCAGGAACCCAATGTTGAGCAGGCAGGTGCCAATAACTTCAACACCGAGTCATACCTTGCCGGGCAGTATGAAGGAGTAACCGGAGAGAGGGTTGATGAACTTCATCCTCGCGTCCGCCAGGAAGATGGCATACTGTTGCCGCGCTACCGTCTCCCGACGGAGGCAGAGTGGGAGTTTGCAGCTTACGGCCTCAGGGGCAACACTTTTGAGGAGAGAATTTATGAAAGAGCCATTTACCCGTGGGACGGGCATAATGTCCGCAACTCGGCACCCAAATACAGGGGTGAATTCATGGCCAACTTCGTCCGCGGTCGCGGTGACATGATGGGCGTGGCAGGAAACCTCAACGATGCCGGTAGCATAACAGTTGATGTAAGATCATACTGGCCCAATGACTACGGTCTCTATTGCATGGCCGGCAATGTGAATGAGTGGACACAGGACGTCTACCGTCCGCTGTCATCTGAGGATATTGACATGTTCAACCCGTTCAGAGGCAACGTCTTTACTGATCTCCGCCGTGATGCCAACGGTCAGGTGGTTGAGAAAGACAGGCTTGGAAGACTCCAGATTGACACTGTCAAACCTGACGATGTGGCTAACAGATATAACTATCAGAAGGCTGATTACAGGAATTACCTTGACGGTGATGTAATTTCAAGCATCTCGTCGAGCCTTGAGTGGTCAGGTAGCGCAGAACTGCCGCAGACAGAAAGGATGTATGCACAGAATGAAACCGATTCTGACTTTGTGACCCTCATCAATGACAAGGCAAGAGTCATCAAGGGAGGTTCGTGGAAAGACAGGGCCTACTGGCTTAACCCTTCCACCCGCCGTTATCTTGATCAGGAGGCATCACGTGACGACCTGGGATTCAGGTGCGCTATGATAAGGGTGGGAAGTCCTGCAGGATTGTAAAATTATTATCTGACAATAACAGAAAGCCTCATTATAAAAAATAATGAGGCTTCTTTTTAGAATAATCATGGAAATAAAAGAATTACACGCCATCGTCCGCAATTCAGCCGGCATAACCACTGATACGCGCAAGATAAGAAAGGGAGAGTTATTCTTTGCACTGAAGGGACCTGCCCATGACGGAAACAGATTCGCTACTGATTCACTGGCTGGGGGCGCAGAGTTTGCAGTGGTAGATGACACATCACTGACAGGAGATAATATCATCGTTGTCGAAAATGTGCTTGCCACACTGACAGAACTGGCAAAATATCACCGACGGATGCTCACCATTCCTGTCATCGCCATTACCGGGTCAAACGGAAAAACGACAACGAAGGAACTGATAGCGGCAGTGCTGTCAAAGAAGAAGAAGGTTCACTCTACAACGGGTAACCTCAATAATCATATCGGTGTACCCCTGACACTGCTCGCCGCTCCGGATGATGCCGGATATCTGGTGGTGGAGATGGGAGCTAACCATAAGGGTGAGATAGCTGCCCTGTGTGAGATAGCCATGCCTGACATAGGCATCATTACGAATATAGGCAAAGCTCACATCGAGGGCTTCGGATCGCTCGAGGATGTCAGGGAGGCCAAATCGGAGCTTTACCACTGGCTCAGGAACAGTGGAGGGATTGCAATATATAATGAAAGGAGCAATACCCTTAAGGAACTAATATTCAATATAGTACACAAGGCTGTTCCTTATTCCGACCCATACGGAACCGATCTTCTTGTTGAGGCAGCTGAGGATGACGGTCTGTATCTAAGAGTAAAGGCAGCCTATGAAGGGCGTCAATATACTTTCACGACAAACCTCTTCGGTTCATATAATATTGACAATGTCAGGGCTGCAATGGCCGTTGGCGTTTTCCTGGAGGTGCCGTTCAGTGACATCATTGATGCAGTCACGTCATACAAGCCTGCCAACAACCGCTCGCAGGATGACAGCACAGATAAAAACATCCTAATTAGCGACACATACAATGCCAATCCTTCGAGCATGGAGAAGGCGATAAGCTCCTTTGCAGGAGTCAGGGCTGAGAAGAAGATGGTTATCTTGGGAGACATGCTCGAGCTCGGATCTGAGAGTGAGGCTGCCCATGACAAAGTTATCACTTATCTGAAGGCTCTTGACGGTGTCGATATATTGCTGGCGGGCCCTCTGTTCAGTGCGGCCGCGAAAAGATCGGGAGGAATGATCTCTTTCGCTTCCACTGATGAACTGAGCAAATGGCTTGAGTCACATCCGCCTCAGTGCTATTATATCCTGGTCAAGGGGTCAAGGGGTATGATGCTCGAGAAGCTGTACCCTCTCTTATAAGCTGCTGCGCAGGTTTATCACCACGATCTCGGGTCTTGTTTTATCAGTCATATTAAGCAGCGAGTCGAGTGACGCACGCCCGTTGCCTGAGCCCTGTATGGCGCTCCGGTCAAGTCTTCCTATCAGTTGCACTCCGTTACCCAGTGATACCACTTCATCCTTCAGAACCCTTATTCCCTTGCTTTCAATATATGGCAGGGTTTTTCGCAGATCGCCGATATACTCATGATTGCCGGTAATGGCGTAGTTCCCTTCGGGCAGATATGGCAGCTTCAGATGAGAAAGAAGGTCACCTCTCAACACCGGTCCGATGCTTCCGTCAATAATATCGCCCAGAAAGAGTACAAGATCGGGCTTTTCATTGCTTATCATCTCAGAGAGATGTCTCATGCTTCGTTTCCTGATGATGCTTCCCAGGTGAATGTCAGAAACTGCGACAATATGCATTGAGCCGGCCCCGTTGCTGAAACTCTTGCCGACAGTGAGATCATATCTCTTTAATACAGGAGTGACTGCATTAATAAATCCGGC
>JAKEGI010000179.1 GCA_022615595.1 Bacteroidales bacterium
GAAAGGGTTGCATTATTCGGAACGTAGAAACGGCCGTGGAACTCCTTCACATCCACCACAGTCGCATTGAAAAGATCCTCTATCTCACCAATGGTCGTCCAGCTGTAAGGATGGCCTTCCGGGTACATAGCGCGTGCCATGACTGTCTGTGAGTGTCCGTAAGGCCTGTTGTCATAGTTCTGCCTCTTCTCATTCTGAACCACGTTCTGCTGGATGGCAAAGGCCTCTTTTGTTATCGTATTTGTCAGGTAGCCCATGCGGTCCGACTCCATCCAGAGAACCATCTCAAGGGCATTCTTCGGAACAGTCTCATAATAGTTGGTGCGATCACTGTTGGTTGAACCGTTAAGTGTCCCGCCTGCACCCTGGATAAGCCTGAAGAACTGATCCTCAGGAACATTCTCACTCTGCTGGAACATCATATGCTCAAACAGATGTGCAAATCCTGTCTTGCCCGGCACCTCACGGTTCGAACCGACATGATAATAAATGGCAACCGAAACAATCGGATCTGACTTGTCTTCATTCAGGATGACGTTCAGTCCATTGTCAAGTTCATACTTTTCAAAAGGCAATGTTAGCTCATCGCCTGCTTTTTTCTGGCATGAGGTAATGACCACAAGTGCCAGGAGCAAGAGTGTTCCAAAGAGGTTTTTCATAGTTTAATATTTTGGATTAATTTGATTTGATGAATTAAGGAGCTAATTTAAAACAAAATAACAGAGACGGAGCCCCTATTAACATTTCTTCACATATGCTCCCCTTCCGGAATTGCGCAAGGCAAGTGTCGGGCGGGAGTCTGAGAATGAACAAATTCGAAATTTCTTTGTATCTTATTGCAGTAAGATTAAACAAACTATATCATGTTCGACCAGTTTGATCCTGCTGACGACAAAATGCTGCAGGTAATTGATAACAACGGCAAGGTTATCGACAGGGAGTGGATGCCAAAGCTAACTGATGAGGAGCTTGTTAAGCTCTACAAAGAGATGCTCTTTGTACGCACGCTCGACTTCATGATCGTCTCGTACCAGAGGCAGGGAAGGCTTTACACCTACCCTCCCAACTACGGGCAGGAAGCCATAGGTGTTGCTGCCGGCGCCGTCATGAAGCATGACGACTGGCTTGTTCCTGCCTTCCGTGAGCTGGGAGCTTACCTGGCAAAAGGGGTTACCATGAAAGAGATATTCATGTTCAACATGGGATTTGAGGATGGAATGAGGTTCACTGAAGCCAGTCATGTTCTGCCTTTCTCGGTACCTATCGCCTCACAGCTTCTCCATGCCGCCGGAATAGGATATGCGGTCAAATATCAGAAGAAAGATGAGGTGACCTTTGCTTTTGTGGGTGATGGCGGCACCTCCGAGGGTGACTTCCACGAGGCCCTTAACTTTGCCGGAGTATGGAAGGTACCGGTGATATTTGTGGTTCAGAATAACCAGTATGCCATCTCAGTCCCTGTGAAGATGCAGACCGCCAGCGTCAACATGGCTGTCAAGTCAAAAGCGTACGGGATTAAAGGGCTCAAGGTCGATGGTAACGACATTTTCGCTTTGCTTGCAGCCTTCAGGTATGCACATGAGTATGCGCGCACTGAGAGCCAGGCAGTACTCATTGAGGCTGTCACCTACAGAAAGGGAGCGCACACAACCTCTGACGATCCGTCAAAGTATCGCACTTCGGAGGAGGAGAAAGAGTGGGATCTGAAGGACCCGCTCCGCCGCATGAAGCTCTTTATGGAGAAGAAGAAGCTCTGGTCGGATGCTGAGGAAGAGAGGATCACTGAAGAATACAGGAAGGAGATTGACCGTCAGTTTGTTGAGACTGAACAGAGTGTACAGTATCCGCTTGAAGATGTCTTTAAATATATGTATGCCGATATGCCCCAGGATCTTCGCGATCAGCAGATTGAGCATGAAAAATTCTTACAATGGAAAAACGCACGCAAATGAAAGCAATGAATATTGTCAATGCGATCAATGACGCCCTCGACATCAAGCTTGCAGAGGACAAGAGCATTGTTGTCTATGGCGAGGATGCTGGCTTTGAGGGCGGCGTCTTCAGGGTCACGGAGGGATTGCAGAAGAAATATGGTGTTGAACGGGTCTTTGACTCTCCGCTGGCAGAGTCAGGCATTGCCGGAACGGCAGTGGGTATGGCAGCAGCAGGGCTGAGACCGGTCATTGAGATGCAGTTCTGCGGCTTCATTTACCCGGCCTTTAACCAGATAATATCTCACATCACACGTTTTCATAACAGATCACGAGGACGATACCGCATGCCAATCGTCATCAGGCTTCCTTACGGTGGTGGTATCAATGCCCTTGAACACCACTCGGAAAGCATGGAAGCGCTGTTTGCCCATATGCCGGGACTGAAAGTGGTGGTGCCCTCGACACCTCATGATGCAAAAGGCCTGCTGATATCAGCCATCGAGAGTGACGATCCCGTCCTCTTTATGGAGCCCAAGCGCATCTACCGCGCTATCAAGCAGGAAGTGAGCGAGGAGAAGTTCTCTGTACCTATTGGCAAAGCCAAGGTCCTCTCGCAGGGTACCGACGTCACCGTGGTAGCCTACGGCGCCATGATACGGGAGGTGCAGAAGGCAATGGTGATGACAAAGGAGGCAGGATACTCTGTAGAACTCATAGACCTGAGAACAATATACCCGCTTGATAAAGAGACAATCACCGCCTCGATAAAAAAGACCGGAAGGATCATCTTCGTCGGGGAAGAGCCCCGCAGCTTCGGCGTGGGGTCGGAGATAATGGCACTGGCAAATGATGAGGCTTTTCTTCATCTCGAGGCACCGCCGAAACGCGTGGCGGCATTCGATGTGATAGTCCCCTACC
>JAKEGI010000180.1 GCA_022615595.1 Bacteroidales bacterium
AACTCCACCTTGTCTTTCCGTTTCTCAGACCCAGTGCCTTGACCTCACCATTGGTATTGGTAACTATCACCACCCTACCTGAGATCGCTACCCCTGCCCCTATGTCACTCTTCTCCTGCACGCGCCAGACCTCATTCACGCCCCGGTAGAGACTGTTCATGGAATAGTCGGGACGAGGATATTCTGTTGTGTCGGAGTCAGCATCATACGCTTCCATGGTAATGCTGGCCCATGGAGGCATGGTAGTCACCAGCGGGTACCTTACCGCGGCAGTAAGCAGGGTGTCACCCGATATCCTCATGATGTTATACCCGCCTACCGTGTCCCTGGCACGCAGGTTGGACCGGCACATTAAAGCCGGTATACCTTCGAAATTTAACACCCTGTTAGAGTGGCCATGGCCGCAGAGTGCCAGTCGCACGTCCCTGCTCTTAAGCCTGTCGGTAAGCTCGTACCAGTTGTTAAGCCCATTATCCAGCGGATAGTGGTTTACGGATATTATCTTCAACGCCCTGTACTGTGGCAGGCTAAGCACCGAATCAAGCCAGACGATGTTCTCTCTGGGAATCTGTCCCGGGCCCATTCTCATGTTAGGCCCCGAGTTAGTGCCGATGATGAGATAGCCGCCATGTGTGAAAAAGAAAGTCTCAGAACCGAAGATACGGCGGAAGCTGTTAGCCCCGTTCTCCGACCACTTTGTGTCATGGTTTCCGGGTACGATGTACCATGGTTTGTTGAGCCCGTCAAGTATCTCCTTTGCCAGCGTCAGCTCTGCGTCTGAGCCAAACTCTGTGACATCGCCGGAGACAATAACAAAGTCTATCGTATCGATGTTGTTGATATCAGTTACCGTCCGTCGCAGATCCTCATCTGCCCCTGTGCCACCGATGTGCGTGTCAGTGACAAGAGCAAAACGCACCTGGGCATAGGATGAAGTGTAACAGCCAAAAAGAATCAGAAATAGAAGATACTTATTCATAACCTCATTTTTAACATTTGGTACCCTGTTATACAGCTTCCGGTATATACCAAAGTTAATAAAAGAACAACATCAGAGGAAATTCATACACTTATCTCTCCAACTCATACAATCTCTTTAAGAATTATCTCGCAATATGATTGCAGATTTATAAAATCTCTTAACTTGTATGGTTTTCTTCCGGATTATTATGAAGTCTCCTGGAAAATTTCTGTTCTCAGGACTTTTGCTTATCACAGTTGCCCTGGCATCCGGATCCGGTTTACCTGTAGAAAATTCAGGCAGATCGAACCCCCAGTATGAAGGTGTGATTTATCTTGATGGTCTCACAGACAGTGTCACGGTCTACCGCGATGAGAGAGGCATGCCTCACATTTATGCCCTGAATGAGCACGACCTGTATATGGCTGTGGGTTTTATCGCGGCTCAGGAACGGCTCTGGCAGATGGATCTTATACGCCGCAGCAGCACCGGCCGACTGTCAGAGATATTTGGCAAGGCCTTCATCCAGGCAGATATTTTCACCAGGTGCCTGCGGTTAAGGGAAAAATCGATAAGGCTCATTCAGAATGAAGATCCTGAGATCATTGCCTCTCTTCAGGCATTTGCCGACGGCATCAACGCTTATATCAATATGCCCGGCATAAAGCTGCCGTTTGAGTTCAGGATGCTCTCATACAAACCAGAACCATGGAGCCCGGAAGACAGCGCAGGCATCATCGGGCTGATGGGGTGGAGCCTTGACTCGAGAAACCTCACCGCAGAACTCTTTGTTTACCAGCTCATCAGGAGGCTTGGCGATGCGAAGGCTCTATCGCTTATCCCTGACTGGGATTCATTCGAAAGTGTGGTATATCCGGAGTTCTTTATTAATGACACTATCATCAGCAGAACGAGATCATTAATAGCATCCTCTGACCGTGTTATGGGGCTTGGAGTGACAGCCTTCGACGGTAGCAACAATTGGGCTGTATCCGGAAGCAGGAGCGAGACAGGCAAACCCGTCCTTTCAAATGATATTCATCTTACTCTGGGTTCCCCGGGCATATGGATGCAGATGCACCATGTCATTCCTGGTAAACTGAATGTCACAGGAGTGCTGATTCCAGGGTCTCCTTTCATCGTTGTCGGCCATAACGAAAAGATCGCCTGGGGTATGACAATCCTGAGGGTTGACGGCGTGGATCTATATGCCGAGACAGTCAATCCTGAAAATGAGAATCAGTATCTGTTTAATGGCGCATGGAGAGATATGAAGCTCTGGGAGGAGATAATAAGGATCAAGGGAGAGAAGCCGGATACCGTTGAGATCAGGTATACCCACAGGGGGCCGGTCATCTCAGGTCTGATGAACCTTAAAAAGGTCTCTCCGAAGATCCAATGGCTTGGATATGACTGTATCACGGGCATTAATGATGTAGAGGTGACGGCTCTGAGCCTGCAGTGGTCAGGATTTGACGAGAGTGACGAGATAAGGTCAACATGGCTGCTTAACAGGGCTGAGTGCTGGGACGACTTCCGGGCTGCAGTGAAGTCATTCAGATGCATCAGTCAGAATTTTGTCTATGCTGACGCTGAAGGGAACATAGGCCTTAATGCAGGCGGAGGAATACCTTTGAGAAAGGGCAGCGGCATAATGATACGTGACGGCACCACTGATGAGTATGACTGGAAGGGATATGTCCCGTTCGAACAGATGCCATTCAGCTTCAATCCGGTCTCAGGTTTTGTCTCTTCGGCAAACAACAGGACGGTGAACAACGAATATCCATATTTTGTCAGTCACAGCTTCGATGTGCCTTACAGGATAAACCGCATCAGGGAGATGATAACTGCGAAGGAGCTGCTCACCATTGATGATTTCAGGGCCATGGTCAATGACAAGCAGTCAGGACTGGCTAAATTGCTGGTTCCTCATATATTGAGCCTGGCCGACAGCTCTGACGATCATTCTCCTTCAGAGCGGCTGGCCCTTGACGCATTGTCAGGCTGGGATTATGACATGGATCCTGACCTGTCTGCGCCGGCTATATTCGAGTACTTCAGGATCAGCTTGAGGAAGAACCTCTTTGCTGATGAGCTTGGCGATATGTATGATCAG
>JAKEGI010000181.1 GCA_022615595.1 Bacteroidales bacterium
GTCACCGATGAGTTCCCGGGATTCTTTATTGTCGGAGAGGTGTGGTATGATGACCCTGCACATACGTCATACTGGGCTCTGAACAAGGAGAACAGTGACGGCTACAGGTCGAACCTGCCCTCTCTTACCGACCTTCCCCTCTGTTTCTCTACCCACAGGGCCTTCTCACTGCCTGGCGCCAATGAGAGTATGTCAGATCTCTACAACCTGCTGTCACAGGACTTTCTTTATCCCGAACCACACAGAAATGTCATATTCCTTGACAATCATGATATGACACGCTTCTTCACAGAGACCGGTAAAAGCCTGGATAACTTTAAGATGGGACTGAGCTTTATCCTTACAACAAGGGGTATACCGCAGATATATTACGGCACCGAGATAATTATGGAAGGAGACAAGAAGAGAGGTGACGGGTACCTGAGAGAGGACTTTCCGGGAGGCTGGCCCGGTGACAAAAAGAATGCTTTCACCGGTGAAAACATGACTACTGACGAGAAGTCGGCTTATGAATTCAGCAGGAAGCTGCTAAACTGGAGGAAGGGGAAGGAGGTGATTCACACCGGCAGACTTAAGCATTATGTGCCTGAAAACGGCGTGTATGTCTATTTCAGGTATGACAGCGAAGAGAGCGTGATGGTAATCATAAACAGGAGCGACGAAATGAGAAAACTCGATACATCTCGTTTTGCAGAATCACTGAACGGATACGCTTCGGGGACGGAGATAACAACAGGAACTGTAATTAAAGATCTCTCCTCAGTCGAAATTCCTCCCCGCACCCCAATGATTATAGAACTAAAAAAATAATACTATGATGAAAGAGCATTTCTTAATGATCCTCCTTCTGGCAGCCGGAATAACCGCTGCATTAGTTTCATGCCGGCCAAAAGAGGCAAAGGTAACTGAGCCACTGACATCAGTGGTGAAACATGCTGAATGGACGCGCAACATGGTTCTCTATGAGATCAACGTCAGGCAGTTCTCCGAGGAGGGCACCTTCGCAGGTGTCGAAAAGGCACTGCCCCAGCTGCAAGAGCTGGGCGTCAATGTTCTGTGGTTCATGCCTATATACCCTATCGGCGAGAAAAACCGCAAAGGTGAACTGGGCAGCTATTACTCCATCAGGGACTATATGGATGTCAACCCTGAGTTCGGAACAATGGATGAGTTTAAAGCTCTGGTTGCAAAAGCACATGAGATGGGTTTTTATGTTATACTTGACTGGGTGGGAAACCATTCGTCATGGGATAACCATATAGCAGCCGAGTTCCCTGAGTGGTTTGAGAAAGACTCAACTGGAAGCTTTGTACCTCCTCACGGATTTGACTGGACCGATGTGATCCAGATGGACTATACTGCAATGCCTTTGTGGGATTACATGGTGGGAGCCATGAAGTTCTGGGTTGCCGAGGTTGGGGTCGACGGTTACCGGTGTGACTTCCCCGGTCTTGTCCCCGAGGAGTTCTGGTTCAGGGCCACCACTGAGCTTAATGCGATCAAGCCGGTGCTTATGCTGGCAGAGGATGAGGCACACTCATACCTCCTCGAGCGTGCTTTCGACATGAACTACGCATGGGGGCATCATCATCTCATGAGCGCGGTAGCCGCAGGCAATCGCAAGCCTGCTGCGCTTGACTCAATGTTGCAGTACGAGCTTAAATATTATCCCCCTGACTCATACAGGCTGAGGTTCCTTACCAATCACGATGAAAACTCGTGGAACGGAACCATTGATGAGAAGCTTGGTGATGCACAGAAGGCGTTTGCGGCATATATCTTCACCATCCCCGGTGTGCCGCTTCTCTATAACGGGCAGGAGGCAGACCTCGACAAGAGGCTTGAGTTCTTCAAACGTGATCCGATTGAGTGGAAGGAGACGGAGTTGCGAGTATTCTACACTAAGCTTGTGCATCTGCGCACAGGTCATCCTGCCCTCAGGCACGGAGTTGAAGGCGGCAGCTTTGATGTGCTGAAGACAAACCAGAAGAATGCATATGTATACAGGAGGGTAAAGGGTGATGAGGAGGTGCTTGTCTTTCTCAACTTCAGCAAAAAGCCGGTCAGTGTCATGCTGAAGGATGGCGTCGTAGCCGGCACCTACACCGACCTCTTCACCGGTTCTTCTGTTGAGGTAGCCCAGGGTGTTGCCATGCCGCTGGAGGCATGGGGGTATATGGTGCTTACAAAATAGCTGTCATAACTGATGGATGTATCGCCCCGTGCGGGGCTAATACATTGATTGTGAGTTATAAGCCCCGGGCTGTTGGCCCGGGGTTATTGATATTTGTCCCCTGCAGGGACACTTCCCAGCTAATTTGACTGCCTCCTTCGGAGGCCAGATGATTATGTGAATAATGCAGATGCCAGCCGCGCAAGCGGCTCAATGTGAATAACCCCGGGTGACAACCCGGGGTGAAACAACCCAAAACCTATAAAGAGCCCCGAAGGGGCGAAATATGTCACAGCCTTACTAACCTCCTGACGGCCTGCCTATTTCCGGTAGTAACTTTTATAAAGTAAATACCCCTTGCAACATCGCTGCCGCCGGAGGTGAGGCCATCCCAACGGGTCTCACTTATACCCGCAGGTACCATCATGACACGCACAAGGGTGCCTGCTGAAGAGTATATCTCAACAGTGTGAGGCTGGTACTGATCGTCACCGGTGAAGCGGATCACCGCACCTTCAGTAAAAGGATTCGGATAAACATCAAAAAGGAACCCTTCAGCCTCCGCCTCGATCTTAGTATCTTCAATGCCAAGCAGGAACGACGGCCTTGCTACACGCTTCGAGGTATACAGCCTGTATTCGCCGGGCAGCAGGCTCAGTAGCAGGTGCCTGTTCGATGAGGTTATCTCAACCGAGTCACCCGAGAAGAACTCATACCACTTGCCGTCCCTGGTGAAGTTGCCGTTGACGCTGCCGGCAATGACATCAAAGTTACCTGCCACCACAACATCCATATCAGTATGCTTGACATTCAGCCTCTTGACCCTCCCCGTCTCATAGAGCGTGAAGTCATTCGAGGAAAACGTCGCGTAATTCTTCTTAAGGTCGATAAGCGCCTTGAAATTATCGTATACATTGTGCCTCTCAGGTACTGTGTAATAATCCCACTTTATCGGCTTCTCTCCCAGCCTTCCGTTCTGGTCAATCGAATAATCATATCCCAGCTCTTCAAACTGCCATATCATCTTCGGACCGGGTATCGTGAAGAAAAATGCCGCAGCAAGCTTTGTCCTCTTCAGGGCAGTGGTGAAATACTTCACATCATACCCTGGTGCCACATTGCCAAAGGTGACATTCTTATACATCATCCGCTCCTCATCATGGCTCTCCATGTAGGTTACCAGGCCGGGCTGGCTCCAGCCCAGCTCTACGTATGATGCCTCTGACAGGTCAGAGTCAAATCCCATGGCAGCTTCAAGATACTGTCGTTTAGCGTCACCCCAGAGCAAGAATCCGCTGGCGGCCAGGTTAGCCTCCTCGGAGTTATCTGTGAAGTGTTCGAGGATCAGGTGGGCATCAGGCTTATAAGACCATATCTTGTTACCCATACGCTTGAGAATGTTTATTCGCGACTGGTCAGGACCCCAGCCCTCGCCGGGAGTGTTTGTGAATCCCTTTGTAAAGTCAAATCTGAAACCGTCTATCTTGA
>JAKEGI010000182.1 GCA_022615595.1 Bacteroidales bacterium
GAGAAAAATGAAAGAAACCGAAAAAATCAGGGAGGTATAGCTATGGCACAGAACAATTCAGAGATCAGGTATCTGACACCACCTACAGTTGAGATCAAGAAGAAAAAATACTGCAGGTTCAAGAAGAACAAGATCAAATACATTGATTACAAAGATCCCGAATTCCTTAAGAAATTCCTCAATGAGCAGGGCAAGATACTGCCCCGCCGCATCACTGGTACATCGCTGAAATACCAGAGGAGAGTTTCAAAGGCTATCAAGCGTTCACGCCATCTGGCGATGCTGCCTTACGTTGCTGATCTTTTAAAGTAAAGGAGGAAGAGATATGAAAATAATTCTCAAGCAGGATTTAGACAAGCTCGGTCAGAAAGACGATATTCTGACTGTAAAGACAGGATACGCAAGGAATTACCTCATACCGAAAGGATATGCCGTTCAGGCAACAGAGTCGGCCGTGAAGATACACAACGAGAACCTGAGACAGAGGGCTCACAAGGAGGAGAAGATCAGAAAAGAGGCTGAAGAGGTTGCAGGCAAGCTCAATGGCGTAAGGCTATCTATTGGCGCCAAGACAAGCTCGGCAGGCAAGATATTCGGATCGGTCAATACAATTCAGATTGCTGAGGCACTGAAAGAAAAAGGTTTTGAAATTGACCGCAAGAATATAAACCTTGGAACCGAGGCGATCAAGGAGGTCGGTAATTACAAGGCAGTCGTCAAACTCCACAGAGATGTTAAGGTTGAGGTCGAGTTTGAGGTGAAGGCTGAATAAAATCGGGCAGAATCCGAAAATGGTTTATGCAGAGGAGGGTCTCAGACCCTCCTCTGCTCTTTTATTTTACAGCAACCGTTTCAATTTCAATCAGCGCTCCGAGCGGGAGAGCCTTGACTGCAAATGCAGCCCTGGCAGGCTGGTCAGATGTGTAAAACTTTGCATAAACCTCGTTCATAGCCTTAAAATCTGACATGTCAGAGAGCAGGCACGTCGACTTCACAACGTCGTCAAGGGTGTATCCTGCAGCTGTTAGAATTGCCTTGATATTCTTCAGTGCCTGTGTGGTTTGTTCCGTAATGCCTCCCTCGACAATTTTTCCTGTCGCCGGATCGATAGGCACCTGCCCGGAGATATAGAGTGTGCCGTTTACCTCCACTGCCTGGCTGTATGGACCAATGGCTCCCGGAGCCGCAGTTGTACTGATGATTCTTTTCATACCCGATGTTTTTATGTCATTAATAATTCTCATGAAAATCCTTTCTGCGTTCATATTTAAGGTCTCTCAACATTCCTGCTTTTGGCCGTATGCTAAAACTCCAGCTCTGCATATATCCCGTGGGAATCCACGAGAAGCTCATCTCCCAGCAGTGGAGGTCGCGTGATATCCCTATTCGTGTCATAGTGATCTCTTTCTGTCCGAAGTCATAGCCTGATGTGTAGTTTATGGCTGTTTTTGGTGTCAGTCTTATATCACCCGTGAGCGTCAGTGTCTGGGTAATCGATTTGGTCAGCCCGGGCTTGCCGTAGTTAAAGTTGTATGCCATCCTCAATGACCATGGAACATCAAACATAATGTATCCGTACTCGTCAAGGTTTTTATTGGCCAGTGGCAGGTTACCTGCAGCGTCAGGTCCGCCGCCGGCAGGCTCGCGGGGAGCATTAGCCCCTGATGCCTGCTGTCTCTCCTTATCCTTCCCGCCAATGAGTCGCGCCACATCAAGATCGACACTCATATTGAAATTTGTCATCCGAAGCAACCCGTAACCCTGATTTACTGCAAATTCAGATACAGTTCCTCCGTTGCTGTTCAACCCATAAATAGTGAAGCTGCTGTTAGCCTGAAAATTTATGTTTTCAGCCAGCATGGTCCGAAAGGAGCCGGTGATAGGCGACCAGTTAAGTGAGTCACTGAAAATATTGTAACTTGTATTGAATGCGAGGTTGTCAATGATCTTGATCTTTTTTGCCTTGCCGGTTGTGTCATCCCTGGCAAAAACCTTCGCTTCAACAATATTGACCAGGCTGAATGAGAATGATCCGGAACGGGTGCCCGGCGTCGGGGTTCCGAAGATATTCCCCTCATAGATTGAGTATTCGCGTGTATTGCCGAGGGTGTCATACTGTACAGTCCGGTACATGTCGCTTGAAAGAAAATCATAATCGGGCGAGTATGAGAAGCCAACGGAGGGTCTCATCACATGCCTGAATGATTCTATTCTTGAGTTCTTCTTTGTTATCTCAAACGTCCCGTAAAGCTGAGGGTTGAATGATGCACTTATTGAAGGTGTTATTGCCTGACCGTAAAAGATGCCCCGGGTGGTGTCAGTTACTACCGAGGGAACTATCTCATTCTTCGAAGCATCATAATAATCAGGGTCCCAGGTCTTTTCAATCATTTGTGTATAAAGTACACCGGTATAACTCACCTGAGGTGATATCGAGAAGTTGTTGAAAGGTCTTAGCTGGACACTGACAGGAATATTATGCTTGAATCCGTTTTGCATCTCATTCACTGCCTGACTTGTGAAAAGGAGGCTGTCATAGGTATTCAGCTTATTGTCAAGTGATGCTGAATACTGTGCCTGCAGGTCATAGTACCAGCGCTGCTTGCCGGTTGTTATCTTCGGCTTGAACGGATAGATTCGAGACACGTTGAAATTTGCCTTTGGCAGGTTCACCTGAACATTACCGGTCTCAACGTTCTGGCTGTGGTTCAGGCTCGTCGATAAATTAAACGGCGTTCCTGCCCATGTCTTTGAGTAACTGACGCTTGACTGTCTTGTCGTTGTAACATGGTCTGCAATATCATAACTGTTCTCCTTGTCATATCCCATCGAGCTCATATTCACGCTTGCCGAAAAGCGGGACCCGGGATTTGATTTGGC
>JAKEGI010000017.1 GCA_022615595.1 Bacteroidales bacterium
CAGACACAGGTGATAGTGTCAGCCCTCAGAGGTACTGAATCGGAAGGGCTCGGCGGCAGCAAGACACTGAGGGGCATTCAGCGCAACAGGGTAGTGGGCGACGGCTTTCTCTATGGCAATGCTGAACTACGCTGGAAAATTGTCTATTTCAGGTTTATTAACCAGAACTTCTACCTGGGAGCTAACTTCTTTTATGATGTGGGTATGGTTACCTCTCTCATTGATGTTAATGTAGATGATCTCGAGTATTACCTTGCAGAAAGCGAATACAACGTTAACGATTTCTATGTTGACGGGAATGACAAGCCTCACAGCTCTGCAGGAGCCGGCATCAAGATTGCAATGAATGAAAACTTTGTCATCTCAGCCGACTTCGGCAAGACTTTCAATGCCCAGGATGGCGGTACAGGATTCTATATAGGGCTTAACTATATCTTCTAGTTCCGAAATAGATAAAGTTGTCTGTTGTCAGTTAGTCGTCCACAATTTAACCGATAACCGACAACCGATAACCTTTTTTCTGTTGTCTGTTGTCTGTTGTCTGTTGTCAGTTGTCAGTTAGTCGTCCAAAAAATTTAACCGATAACCGATAACCTTTTTTCTGTTGTCAGTTGTCAGTTGTCAGTTGTCAGTTGTCAAGAAATTGCGACTATTAACTGATAACCGACAACCGATAACCGATAACCGACACTAAAGCTTATCGAGCCACATGCCGAAGGCGACACCCAGATAATTCCCGGCAATCCATCCAAGGATTCCGGTTGCCAGCCCTGTCAGAATAACATCCTTATTCTTCAGGGCTGCTGCCACTATCGGCACAAAGGGCGGTGAATAGACAAATCCCGTTGTGGTTATCAGGTAATCATCGGCATTAACCCTGAATACCCATGAGAGAAAGAGATGCAAAAGAAGGGAGCCGAAATAGGAATAGGTAACGTACATGACGAGGCTGAGATATTTGGCCTGGAATATCACGCTCAGGTCGCACCTTGATGATATCACAAGTGAAAATGCAATGACCAGGTACATCCCAAGCTGGAAGGTCTTTTTGATGTTCCTTATGCGGGATATGAAAGAAGCAGCTACCCCGAAAGTAGTAATTGTAAGTATCACCGAGACCAGCTGAGGTACTCCCGGGAACATGAGGCTGACAGCGAATCCGACTGCAAAAATCAGGATTGCCAGGCCGAGGGCTCCGAGCAGAGGAAGTAAAACCTCCTTCCTGAACATGCCGGTAAAATCATCAAACTCTTCAGTCACCTCCAGCCGTACTCTCTCAAACTCAATACTTTCATCGCTCTGATCTGCATTGCGCTCAAAGGGTGGCAGCAACCACCTGAAGAATGTGGGGCCCAGAGTAATAAAGAACATTATAACGAACGCACCTACGATCATATCATATGTATTCGTCATGATGAATGCATTGGGCTCAACGTCAAGAGCCAATGCAATGGAGGCAAGGTTGACAGTACCTCCAGTGTAAAGGCCGATGAGCATTCCTCCTATCTTTTCACACTGGGGTATCTTATCTCTCCAGATCAGGTAGCCGGTTGCAACAATTACCATAACTGATACCAGGGCAAGAGCCATTGAAAGGAACCCTTTGCCAGAAAACCTCAGCCATCTTCTGACATTGAGCGAGAAGAGAATGAGGGGTATGGCGAGCGGAAGTATTGCCGTCTGCACACTGTCCTGTATTGAAGCAACATTATTCGCCCTGATGTCACTCTCGGGAAGAATCCCTGCAGCAACCATCTCGACAATCTCAGATTTGGGTATAAATGCCCTGTTCTTCGTTATTGTGTCTTCACGAAATGCGTCACTTCCTTTGGGCAGGACTCCCACGTTGGCAATTATAATACCGATACCGTATGCCATGACAATTGCCCCGATCTTTTTGAACAGCGGATATTTTATTGTGAGCCATATCAGAAACACAGGGAAGGACACATAGAACACTATGAGAATGATCGTGTAAATCATGGCGGTCGGTTTTGGTTTAACCAAATGTAAATAAAGAACGCTGCCTGATTGGCAGGGTTTTCGAAAAAGAGGTATTTATACCTATTCTATACGTCTTTTTGCATATCAGGACACTCCTCGAAGCTTTTGCGGTATTGTTCAATCGCCCTTTGACTCATACCCATGCTTGAGAAACCGCCGTCATTGAAGATATTCTGCATGGTGACCTTGCGCGTGAGGTCAGAGAAGAGTGTAATGCAGACATCCGCACAGTCTGAAGCATCGGCATTACCAAGCGGTGACATCCTGTCGGAGAAATCCACCAGTGCATCGAACCCTGAAATGCCGGAGCCTGCTGTGGTAAGCGTGGGCGACTGCGAGACAGTGTTGACCCTTACATGTTTCTCTTTGCCGTAAATGTATCCGAAGCTGCGGGCAATGGATTCAAGCAATGCCTTGGCATCACCCATGTCGTTATAACCTGCCAGTGTCCGTTGTGCAGCCACATATGATAGGGCAATGATTGAGCCCCACTCGTTTATGGCATCCATGCGGTATGCAGTCTGAAGTATCCGGTGGAAGCTCAGCGCCGAGATATCCAGGGTCTTGAGCATGTTTTCATAGCTGGTCTCGGCATATGGGATACCCTTGCGGACGTTTGGTGACATGCCTATCGAGTGCAGCACAAAGTCGATCTTGCCGTCAAAAACACTCAATGCTTTGGTAAAAAGAGCTTCAAGGTCTTTCATGCTTGTTGCATCTGCGGAGAAGACTTCGCTTCCTGTCTTTTCAGCAAGCTCGTTCATTGTTCCCATGCGCATTGCCACGGGAGCGTTTGTAAGGAAAAGCCGTGCGCCCTGGGCATGAGCTTTCTCGGCCACATGCCAGGCAATGGACTTATCATTCAGCGCACCGAAGATAATTCCCTTCTTTCCCTCAAGCAGATTGGTGATCATAGTGTTTTTCTTTTAGGTTATCCATTTAAGTGGTCATTTATCCCTTAACAGTTCACGGGCATTCCGGATGGCGGCTTCAGTAATGGTGCTTCCGCTGAGAAGACGCGCCACCTCCGTCACCCTTTCATCGTCGTTTAACAACCGGACACGGGTTATTGTTGAGTGGTCACTCTCTTCCTTATAAACATGATAATGTATTCGTCCCCTTGAGGCAACCTGCGGGAGGTGCGTTATGTTTATCACCTGCATGGTTCTGCCCATATCTGCAAGTATATTCCCTACCATCGACGCTACCTCGCCTGAGACGCCTGAATCTATCTCATCAAAGATAATTGCTGGTAGTCCTGAACTGCTTGCCAGAACAGACTTAAGGCACAGCATCAGGCGTGACAGCTCACCACCGGAGGCTATACGTGACAGCTCTTCGGGCTGCACCTGCCTGTTTGCACTGAAGAGGAAATCGGCCCTGTCAGTGCCAGAGGCAACCGGAGCGGCAAGAGTACCGAACCGTATTAGAAAACGTGCATGCGGCATCCCGAGCTTAAGAAGCATAGCTGTTATTTCTGCTGCGAGAGATGCGGAAGAGGCATTTCTTTTGACAGACAGCTCGCCTGCCAGCCTTAGAGCCTCACTGTATGATTCTTCGGAACGCTTTTTAAGATCGTCAAGTTTTTGGTCAATATCCGTTGTGGCAGCCACCTTTTCTTCTATCTCTTTCTGCCTGGCCAGCAGTTCGTCAAGGTCACTGCAACGGTGTTTCTGCATGAGGGTGTAGAGAGTGTCAAGGCGGCGGGTCACATGGTCAAGCCTCTCAGGGTCGGCAACCATACGGTCATTCACCCTGTCAGCCTCATAGGAGATGTCATTCAGTTCAACGAGTGAAGTCGCAAGACGTTTCTCAAGCTCAGCTGCATCACCCACCCATCCGGATATCTTTGCCAGGCTGGCACGGGCCATACGGAGCAGTGACAGTGCTGATACGTCCTCTCCGGTGAGTGCAGCAGCGGTTGCGGCAAGAGCCTCCTTGATCTCTCCGGCATTTGTAAGCACCTCCTGCTCGCGCTCAAGCTCCTCCGTCTCTCCCTGCTTCAGCATTGCCGCTGCGAGCTCTCCCAGCTGGTGACTGTAATAGTCATAGTCAGCCCTGCCGCGGGCGGCTGTCGCGGCTGCAGCTTCATACTCCCGCGAAACACTCAGGTAGTTCTTATACGCAACCGTGTACTCCCTGAAGAGATCCGATGTTCCGGCATAGGCATCGATGACACGCATCTGGAACATATTGTTGCCCAGAAGAAGTGTCTGATGCTGCGAATGCACATCAATAAGCCTGTCACCCAGCTCTTTAAGCACACTGAGTGTAACGGGAGTATCATTGACAAAAGCTCTTGATTTTCCCGAAGGTGTCATCTCCCTTCGCACTATTGCCTCCTCATCGTAATCAACCCCTACCCTCTCGAAAAGCTCTTCGAGATCATATCCCCGGATGTTGAATTCAGCTTCCACAACACATTTCTCCTCCTTACTGAGGAGGACAGAGGTGTCAGCCCTGTCTCCCAGCACCAGCCCAAGAGCTCCCAGGAGTATCGATTTACCGGCGCCCGTTTCACCGGTTATGATGGTAAAACCCTCGCCGAAGCCCATGTCAAGCTCCCTGATAATTGCATAGTTCTTTACTGTCAGACGTCGGAGCATGGGGCGGAAAGTTATCCGGATGTTTTCAGTATAAGCTCATATTTTGACTCGTTTGCCGGATCGATCTCAACGAGTATCTGCACCACCCTGTTCTTCTCCTCGGGGAAGGCCGGGGTAAAGATGAGAACCATCTCATTTGTCTTAGCCTCAATCATGAGGGTCAGGAAATACATGAAGGGATCAGGCCGGCGCCGGTATACCTCCTGCAGGCGTCTCAGGGATTCATATATCTCTGCTCTTGCCAGGGTCCTGTCTGATTCCAGCCTGTCGAGACCCCTGATATGATAATGGTATACGAACTGCCTTACCCCTGTATATTCATCATTGAGGATGTTATTGATCAGCCAGTAACGGTTCTTGTTCCTCGACCCGTCATAGGGCTTCCATCCTGTCTCAGGAGCATTCTGGGCATTGGTAACTATCTTTTCAGCCGTCTGGAAATAGGGTGTGCCCCCCTCTGGTGAAAAGGTGTCAAAATCCATCCCGATGACAAGATAAGCATAGAAAGCAAGCACTGATACGAGATTGTTTGTGTGGGCGTTTGGATTAAACTCCAGGGGAGAAAACTCGACATACCTGAACTGCAGGTTATTATCCACGAAGTTGAGGACCGTGGTTTCATATGTGGTATTGTAAACGGGCCGGCTCAGCTGAACCTGCAGCGTGCCGCGAAACTCGTCAGCCGACAACTGTTCGTCAAGGTTGATCAAAAAGTTGCATTCTATCTTCTCAGAGAAACTGAACACATTGTCTGTCCAGACCATGCTGTTCATGAACTCATATATGTCACGCTGCATGCTTTCGAATATCTCCCTGTTCGAGCCCTGGATCTTCTGGGCGGAGACCTGCACATTGCAATAGAGCTCCTGCGCTGTGGCAGCAGTCACAACCATAAAGAGCAACAATCCTGACAGCAGCAGTCTGCTTTTATTGAATGAGATCATGATGAGTCTTGATCACTGTAGCAGGGAGACGATCTTTTGCAGAATATCTGAGGCAACCTCACCCTTTGTTTTCAACTCAAATTTATCAATATTATTGTTACGGTCAATGATAGTTACCCTGTTGGTGCCATGGCCGAAACCGGCCCCCTCGTCCTTCAGGGAATTCAGGATAATGATGTCAAGGTTCTTGCGCCTGAGTTTACCGACTGCATTGGCGAGCTCATCATCTGTCTCGAGCGCGAAGCCTGCAAGAAACTGACCGGCAGATTTCATTCCGCCCAGCAATGCAGCTATGTCTTCAGTGGGCTTAAGTCTTATGACCAAATCCCCGCCACCTCTCTTCATCTTCGTTTCAGAGGTCGTCTCCGGTGTGAAGTCAGCCACGGCGGCAGCAAGTATTGCTATGTCGCATCCGCGGAAGGCACTCAGGGTGGCCTCCTTCATCTCATCTGCAGTCATAACGTTAACAGTCTTTACACCGAC
>JAKEGI010000183.1 GCA_022615595.1 Bacteroidales bacterium
CTCCTCAAGATACCTGCCGGTAATTATCCCGCTGAAGGGTGCCTCAAGGAGTGTGTTCTCTTCCATGAAGTCCACATTGGTCTTGGTGACTTCATACTGAGCCTTCATCTGGTCATAGGTCTGTTCCTTGATACTTCCGACCTTGAGCAGGGTGTCCATCCTTGCCAGGTCCTTTTCGAGGTTCGCAAGCTGTATCTTGTTTGCATAGTATTGAGTGCGGTCCATCAGAAAGAGCTGCTGCCCCCTTTGTACCCTGTCTCCAACTTCGACATATATTTTGTCCACCCGGCCGGGCGTCGAAGGAGCCATGTTGACCTCCTCGTACGGCTGTATGGTAGCTGTATAATCAATTGTACGCGCAATTGTTGTCTTTGACACCGGAATGACCCTGACAGGTACGGCAGCGACAGTCTCAGCCATCATGGCTGCAGCTGGCTTCTCTTTAGGAGTGCATGCCGTCATCATCATGGCACCCATAAGAATTACAGTAAATAGACTTGAACGATTCATTGTATGCTGATTATTTGTTTTCATTATAATACTATAGTTTGTTCATCAGTTTGTCGTAGGCCACTTTTGTCTGAAGAAGATTCAGCAGCGCCGTCAGATAATTGTTCTGGGCTGTCAGATAGTTGCTGTTAGCCTGTGTAAGCTCAAGACTTGAAGCCATTCCCTGGTTATACTTGTTCTCAAAGCTTTGCAGTATCCTGGCTGCTACATCCACATTTTCTTTCTGACTCCTGTACTGCTCGTTTGAGCTTATCAGATTATAACGGAGCTGTTTTTCCTGCAACAGCAACTGGTCAGATACCATTGCACGGTTATTATCCGCCTTGTCGAGATCAATCTTTGCCCTCTTGATCCTTGATGACCTCAGACCACTGGCAAGAATAGGCACCTGCAACTGGAATCCGAGTACTGAGTTGGGATAAAAATCGAGATCATTAAGCTCATCACCCATTCCGGCCTGATTGTAGTAAATTGAAGCACCAAGGGAAGGAAGAACTGCAGCTTTAGCACCCTTCAGGGCAAGCTCTGACATCTGGTACTGACTTTCAATAAGCTGATAGTTAATATTCTCATTTATATCGAAATCCTCAGCGAGAAGTGCCTCAACATTTACCATTGCCGTCACCTGGTCAAGGGTTTCCGTCAGTACTATTTCGGTAGTTCTTTCAACCCCGAGCACGAACCTGAGCATGTTGGTTGTCAGTTCCAGGTTTCGCTGCATCGAAGCCCTTGTATTATTAAGCGTTGAAAGATTAGCCTGGATCTGATCAACGTCAGTTGCCTCAGCCATACCGACACTGTACATTGCTTTCGTCGAAACCATGGTCTCCTCGAGGTCAGCAATGTTTGCATCAATGATCTTTATTGTCTCTTCATTCACCAGGATAAGATAATATGAAGTCATTACCGATTCCTTCGTATCGATCTCAGTCAGTTTCAACCCCTGACTTGCAAGGGTTGCGGCAAGTTTTGCTGTCTGTATACCGACAATCCATGGAGCATTGAATATGGCGGTTGAAGCTTGTACACCATATCCAAGATCATACTGAGTCCCGAATTTGAATGCCATTTGCTGCCCGTTCATTTCTATGATCCTTGTCATAACTGCAAGATTGTTTCCGAGTGACAGGCTCCCGTCAACCGTTGGCAACCCGGAGGCATAAGCCTCCCATACACCCTTCTCGGCAGCAAGAAACTCATAGCGCGCCGATGTAACATTCCTGTTGTTCTCAATGGCATACTGCATTGCCTCTTCAACTGTCAGTGACAATGATGCCGGCGCCTCCTGTGCTGATGCGTTGATGCCATACAGGACGGCTGAGAAAGTGATAAAAAATAATAGCAATCGTCTCATATAATAGTATTTATAATTCTGATTCAAGTTGTTCAATTATCTCTGTCCCTGCATGTGTTGAGATTCCCCGCATGTAGTTTACCATTACATTCTTTATGATGTCACGCTGCAGATACTTCTCCGGAGGGAACAGTGATACATCCGAAATCATCTGACCCAAGTTGTAAAAACACCTGCTTACAATCTCAACGTCTATCTCTTTTCTGAAGTGACCCTGTTCAATTCCTTTGATAACAATATTCTCTGATCCCTTATAGTCAGGCAATTCACAACTCTCCCTGATCTTCTCAAGTACCTTGCTGTGATATTTTTTCAGATCGGCGAAGATTACCGGGTTCATGCTCCGGGTATGTTCCCTCATCATATTGATCATCCTGAAGATAGCGGCAATAACATTCGGCGATGACTTGATTGTCTCCTCGATCATCTTTCTCTGCCTCAAGACCATACACTTCAATACTGCCAGAAGGAGTTCCTCCTTGTCTCCATATTTCTCATATATGGTGCGCTTTGAAATTCCCAGTTCACGTGCAATATCATCCATGGTTACGGCTTTTATGCCTGCTCCCCTGAACAACTCGGCAGCTCCTGTTATAATCCTGTCATCGCAATCTTCCTGATTCATTCCTCTCTGATATAACCGGGCACAAAAATCAGAAAACTATTTCAGTTTTACAAGTTTTATGTGTTAAATAAATATTATATTCTTCCAGGGTACGGAAAACAGCGGTCAATGGAGAGCGATGGGCAGGGAGAGGTTATCGGTTGTCGGTTATCGGTATTCGGCCTTCCGTCTTCCGTCTTCCGTCTTCCGTCTTCTGTCTTCCGTCTTTGGTCAATGCACGCCGGCAATGAAATCAGTGAAGTTATCGTGTGTGACAATCATCGTTTCTGCTTCCGGATAAGAAGAAATGAATGACCTCGGGATCCTTGACCGGCCGGAGGCTGACCATTTGAATTCATAAGCCGATAACTGCCCTTCACTCTCTTCGAGATAGTCAACCTCCTGCTGCGCGGTGGTACGCCAGAAATATGAGTTAACCCATCGCCTGTTGTAATGGTTATGCTTCATCCGCTCCGATATCAGGAAGTTTTCCCATAATGCACCTGTATCCTGCCTTAGGGTTAAGGGATTGAAGTTTGCTGCAAGGGCATTCCTGATTCCGTTATCATAGAAGAATATTTTCCTGCTTTTGCCTATCTCCGTCCTTTGATTCCGGCGATAAGGCATTAGCCTGAATACAATGAAAGCTTTTTCCAGCAGGTCGATATAGATGCTTACAGTCTTCTTGTCAACCTGCAGCAGTCGCGATAGCTCGTTGTATGATACCTCGCTGCCCAGCTGCAGGGCCAGTGCCCTGAGGAGGTTCACAATAAGATCCGGACGCCTGATACCCTGAAACGCCAGCAGATCCTTATAAAGAAAGCTGTCAGAGAGCTGCCTTAGTATCTCTATCTCGTCACCGGGATTTGTTATCACATCAGGATACATGCCATAAATAAGCCTTGTCTCCAACTGCCTGAGAGCTGCCAGATGGCCTGAATGATCAGACAGCTCCTTCCAGCTTACCGGAAAAAGAAAAAACTCCCATTTTCTTCCGGTAAGCGGTTCACTGATCTTGTCAGCAAGTTCAAATGAGGAGGAGCCGCTTACCAGCAGCCTGACATCCCTGAAGGTGTCAGTGATAAGTTTGAGTGTGAGCCCGGTGTTACGTATCCTCTGAGCTTCATCAATGAAAACGAGCTTGTATTTCCCTATCAGCCGGGTTAGTTTCTCAATGTTGGCATTTTCAAGTTGTTCCCTGGCAACCGGATCATCACAGTTCAACAGCAGGAACTCTCCAGCCTCTGTGGCTATCTTCATCATCAGGGTTGTCTTTCCTGTCTGACGAGGACCAAGCAGAATAACAGCCTTGCCACTGTTAATCCTTGAGCGGATTATCTGTTCCAGTTCTCTTATTATCATAATTCAGGCATTATAATCCCCAAATATAATAATAATTAGGTAATATAGTCACTGAAGTAAGATATTTTTATTTCCGATTTGCGAATTGTTTCTTCCGTCTTCCGTCTTCCGTCTTCCGCTCACCGATACAGGTAGAGGGTACCCCGGTACTCTCTTCCCTCATATTCGATATCATCATAGCCAACGGCCCTTATCACATAAAAGTAAGCACCTGCCTGTGCCCGCCGGTCACTGTAGTTGACCTTGCCGTCCCATCCCTGCCAGTCCAGCAGGACTTCACCTTTGCCCTCATAGTGGTAGACCCGGTGCCCGCTCTTTGCGAAGATCTGAACATCAATATACCTGAGAGATTTCTTTTCAGGAACGAAATAATCGTTAAAACCGTCTTCATTCGGGGTGAAGACATTTGGTATCTGCAGTGCTGACGGTTCAACCGTAATGGTAACTCTTGATGAATCGCGGCATGTAAGCTCGCTTTCGATGGTCAGGGTAACCTCGTATGTACCGGGAATATAATATGTATGAATCCCCGGGTCAGGAAGAGTGGATATTGAGTCATCACCAAACTTCCATTCATAATAGTTACTCCTTACAGACTTGTCGGTAAATGAAACCTTCAACGGAGCCTCTCCTGAAACAGGTTCTGCAGTGAATTCGGACTTCACATGTATTGAGGTATAGTCAAAGGAGGATGAGGAAGCGCACCCGAAACTGTCGGTAACCTGTAACATGTACCTTACATCCACCAGGGGAGGAGAGAATGTTATCGGGTCGACAGCGAGGTCGGGGTATGGAATTGTAGATGCAGGTGTTGATGACCAGAGGTGTCTCACGCCGTTGGGGAGGCGGCGCGACACGCCCGTTGCCGGGTCATAATAGTTGAAATGGTCAGGAGCCACTGTTCCGTCAAGTGCTACATAGTCACATGTATAATGGAGCAGCGCTGCATTGGCGACCGGTTTGTCAAGATTCACCCATGCATAGAGTGTCGTGTCATACGTACCGCCGTCTGTTATCCTGACTCTGTATCCTCCCTCCTGCAGACCAGTCACTGTTGAGCTGGTGCCAGTCGCGCCCGGCAGTGGTATTGTAAAACCCCCTCCTGCCTGGTCATACATGGCCCAGGTGAATGTGTAGGGGGCTGTCCCTCCCGGACTGGCGGCAGTGAGAGTGCCGGTGTCCGTCGGTCCGGAGGTGCAGAAGATGAAGACGGGGTCATGCCTTGTGGTCACCGGATAGCTTGTCATGCGGACAGCGCTGCTGCCAGGGGCTGTTATCTGCGCCTGCACTGCAAAGGACAAAAACATCAATATGAGGATCAGGAGCCTTGACACCCTTACTAAACGGATTAATTCATCAAAATCATATGCAAAACTAATAAAAAAACGGAGTCGGATGGGGAGGGCCATACTCAGTGACAAGTATAAGGGTGTTGAAAACTTTCATCCCTTGTTGTGGCATAGCTTCTTCTCTCCAACCGGGGGTAATCTTATCTTTGAGGCGGAAAACCCGCTTTCCCGAAAATGTTTCGCGACTACCTGAAAGAACTTAACGAAGCACAGCAGGCTGCCGTCATTAATACTGACGGCCCGGCATTGGTAATTGCCGGTGCCGGTTCAGGCAAGACCCGCGTGCTCACATACCGCATTGCCCATCTCCTTCAGTCAGGCGTTCCGGCATACCGTATCCTTGCTCTCACTTTCACTAACAAGGCAGCAGGCGAGATGAAGGAGAGGATCATCAGAATAGTTGGGCCTGAGACGGCACGCAGCCTGTGGATGGGAACATTCCACTCAGTGTTCGCCCGGTTTCTGCGTATTGACGGACATTACCTGGGCTATAAAAGCAATTTCACCATTTATGACCAGGACAACAGCAGGAGCCTTGTCCGTACCATTATCAGGGAGATGAACCTTGATGACTCGGTCTACAAACCTGCTGCAGTGGCGGGCCGCATCTCACACGCAAAAAACAACCTGATTACTGCCCAGCAATACGGTTCCGTTACGCAGATATCAGAGGCAGACAAAGCCTCGAGGGTACCTGAGATGGCGACAATTTACAGGCACTATGCCGCACGGTGCTTCAAAGCCAATGCAATGGACTTTGATGACCTGCTGCTTAATATCAATATTCTCTTCCGTGACTTCCCCGTGGTGCTTGATCAGTACAGAAACAGATTTGACTACGTGCTTGTTGACGAGTACCAGGATACCAACTATTCTCAGTACATAATAGTGCACAAGTTGTCTGAGCTTCACAGAAACCTCTGCGTGGTCGGCGACGATGCCCAGAGCATCTATTCATTCCGCGGGGCCCGTATAGAGAACATTCTCAATTTCAAGAACGACTACCCCGATTACCGCATCTTCAAGCTTGAGCAGAACTACCGCTCGACACAGACTATCGTCAATGCCGCCAACAGTGTGATTGAAAAGAATAACGGGCAGATAAAGAAGACCGTTTATTCAAAGAATGAGGTGGGAGACAAGATCAGGGTTGTACAGACGATGATAGACAGCGAGGAAGGGATTGTCACAGCCTCTGACATTCTCGACACCCGCATGCGAGAGCGTCTTGACTGGAAGGATTTTGCAGTGCTTTACCGCACTAATGCGCAGTCGCGTATCTTCGAAGAGATGCTTCGCAAGCGCAACATCCCCTACAAGATATACGGAGGTCAGTCATTCTATGAGAGGAAGGAGATCCGTGACCTGATAGCTTACCTGCGGCTGGTTGTAAATCCTGATGACGAGGAGGCGCTGAAACGGGTCATCAATTACCCGAGAAGGGGTATTGGAGAGACCACGGTGCAGAAGCTTGCCGATCTCTCCCGGCGCCTGAATGTAAGCATTTGGTCAATCCTCTCCTCGCCAGACCTCAGTTCGACATACCTGCAGCCGGCACTGAGAACCAAACTGGCAGCCTTTACCAACATGGTACTGCCATTCATGTCATCAGCCCCGACTGCAAGTGCATACGATATTGCAAACAGGATGGCAGCCGCCAGTGGCATCATCACAGAGCTGAAGCAGGGACAGGTGCCCGAAGAGATTGACAGGCTTGAAAACATACAGGAGTTGCTGAATGGCATAAAGGAATTCACAGAGGCCGCTCTCACCAACGATGAGCCTGCCGACATTGCCACATGGCTGCAGACAGTATCGCTGCTCACTGACCAGGACAGGGAGAAGCCCGAGGAGCGTGACAAGGTCACCCTGATGACAATCCACTCAGCCAAGGGGCTTGAATTCAAATATGTCTATATCGTCGGGTTAGAGGAAAACCTCTTTCCCTCGGCAATGAAC
>JAKEGI010000184.1 GCA_022615595.1 Bacteroidales bacterium
TACATCAAAGGATGAGGAGCGAAGGGAGGAGATACCTTTTTCTGCAGGCTCATCGTTCCATGACAACCTGATCTCGCAGTTCAACCTGAGGGTCTCTACAGAGAGGGAACAGACACTCGGGGAGTATATCATTGGCAATATTGACGATGACGGATACCTGCGGCGGGAGGTTGACAACATGGTTGATGACCTCGCTTTCCTTCAGAACATCACCACTGATGCTGATGAACTTAACCGGGTACTGGATATCATACATGATCTTGAGCCCTCAGGTGTCGGGGCGCGTGATCTGCGTGAATGCCTGCTGCTTCAGATTGAAAGGAAAGACCAGTCATCTCCGTCAGTAAGGCTTGCCGCAACAATCATCAAAGATTTCTTCGATGAGTTTTCGAGGCGGCATTATGAAAAGATTATGTCACGACTGATGATAGGTGAGGAGGAGATGAAGGGTGTCATTGATGAGGTGCTGAAGCTCAATCCCAAGCCGGGAGGTGCTGTGAGCGATCCTTACAACAAATCTGCCCAGCATATCATACCTGACTTTATCCTGGAGCAGGCCGACTACGGGCTGGAGCTGAGCCTGAACAACCGGAACATACCGGAGCTGAAGGTCAGCAAGGGATACAGCGAGATGCTCGAGTCATATTCACGAGACAAGGCTGCCGGCAAGCAGAACCGTGATGCCATCATGTTTGTCAAGCAGAAGCTCGATTCCGCAAAATGGTTTATCGATGCCATAAAGCAGAGGCAGAACACCCTCCTTCTTACAATGAATGCAATACTCGAATATCAGAAGGAGTATTTTGCCGAAGGCGATGACACCAGGCTGAGACCGATGATTCTGAAGGATATTGCTGAGATGACGGGGCTCGATATCTCAACCGTATCACGTGTGGCGAACAGCAAATATATTCAGACACACTTCGGGATCTATCCTCTGAAGTTCTTCTTCTCTGAGGGTATGCAGACCGATGCCGGTGATGAAGTTTCTACCCGTGAGATAAAGAGGATACTTCAGGAGTGTCTGAACGGTGAGGATAAGCGGAGGCCGCTCACCGACGAGAGGCTGACTGAAATACTGCAGGAGAAGGGATACCAAATTGCGCGACGTACGGTTGCAAAATACAGGGAACAGTTAAATATTCCTGTTGCCAGGATGAGGAAGGAGATAAAATGAACGTTGAGAGGGGGGGGGAGTGGATCGCCAATGTTGCCAGGGCTCTTTCAGTTCTGTTTCATCCGTTGTTCATACCGTTGTACGGACTGCTGATAATTTACAGTTCTCCCACGCTTCTCTCATTCATTCCCTTTGAGATGAAGAGGATAATATTCGTTCTTGTGTCAGCGAATAACGTTATCCTTCCGCTCTCAGTTGCTGCAATATTATATTCCAGGGGAGCCATCAGGACATTTAATGCCAGGGATCGTAATGAAAGGGTGTTGTTGCTGACATTTGCCCTGATGATGTATACTGTTACAGCGGTGCTGCTGTTAAAGATCCCGGTGCCAAATCTGTTCAAGGCTTATTTTATCGCGATTGCCGTCGTGACACTGATCACGCTGGTGATCACGGCTTTCTACAGGCTCTCGCTCCATGCCGCAGGTTTTGGCGGATTACTTTCACTTGTGGGCTTCATGATCCTGCTGTATAATATAAGTTCGACCTGGCAGCTTATCACTGTCCTGTTGCTGGGCGGAGCAGTCATGTCATCACGAATTTACCTCGACGACCACAAGCCATCAGAGGTATGGTCAGGACTAATTGCGGGTGCCGGTGTTATGTCACTTACCCTTTATCTGTTTCTCAAATAACCTTTCAATTGCGTTTTCAAGCAACGGTGCGCTGCCAGGGATACTGGCAACATGCATCCTGTCAAGACGTTCCATAGTACCGGCCAATTTGGTGATATCCTTTTGCCTCAATGTGACGAAGCCAAATTTTTCGTGGAGATATTCTCCAAGGTACTCCTGCTCTGTCTGACCTGGTGTCGGTATTATCACCCCGGCTCTTCCGAGCGATAGCAGCTCCATCACAGTGGTATAGCCGGACCGGCCGATGATGGCCGAACTGCCGGTTATTACCTTTCGCATAGTTATGCTGTCGGGTGAGGTGATGACTTCAACCCTTTCGCTTTCCAGTCTTGTTTTGAGTGAGCTTCCTGTCAGTATCCTGATCCTGGTGAAAGGAAGAGATGAGACTACCTTTTCAGCGAGCATTGAACGCTGCGGCTCGGGCCCCGAAAGAATAAGACAACAATATGGCTCTCCGGGCAACAGGGCCTCAGCGGAATCAGCATCTTGAACGAACCTGGAAAGGGGACCCATATAGAATGTATTGACAGGCATCTTCACACCGTGCGACAGGCGCCCTGAAAGATTAATCTCTTCAGGATAATCGGGTATGAGGCAGAGATCAAACCTGCTGATTATACCTCTGTGAAGCCATGCTCCGAACCACTCAAAAAAGCGCATCGGTCCGGGAAAAGGTATCCGGAGCATATGGGTTATATAGACTGAGCGGATGTTCTTATGAAAGAATCCGAACCTGTTATCAGAGATTATGATATCAGGCTGAATCTCGCGGGCGAGATGCTTCAGAAGCCTGTGTTCGTGGAGTGATACCCTGATTATCCGGGGTATCTGGAACAAAATGCAAAGCCACTGTGGCAGCAGGCCGGAGTAGCGTATTCTTAATCCGGGGAGAGAGATGACCTTAATTCCCGGCATCTCCTTTTCAAGCAGAGGTATCAACGAAGGCTCGGCACCGAATATGATTTCGTTGCCTCTTCTTTTCAGTTCCAGGGCCAGCGGGATCATTCGTCCGGCATGGCCGAAGCCCCAGTTAAGAGGAGTGATAAGAATCCGCCTGCCAATCATAATATTTATCCTGAAACAGAGACAGGGATTCCCAGTTGGGTGACTCTGGCGGCTATTGCCTTAAGATCAGACAGCGGCACCTTTTTCAGTTCGTTATCCAGGGGAGTGTCACGTTCAATCGTATAAATCATCACTGACGCGGGTCTCAGTGATGCCAGTTCGGCCAGCCATGCCTCAATCTCTTCAGGGGTAGTGTTATCGATGACTTCTCCCTGATAGCTGCCTCTTACGAAGAGGGTCTGAATTATGAAGCGGCCTTTGAACTCAACGAGCCATCGCTTGAATTCTTCATAGTCATACCTGTTGTTTGGCTGGTTCAGCCTCTCCCTTGTTGATGCGAGAGCTGAATCAAGTTTTTGGATATTCATGTCAACCCTCATCAGGGCTTCGCGTACCGGCTTACGGTGAATCGCTGATCCGTTTGAGAGAACGGATATGCGGGCCTCGGGGAAGAGCTCGTCACGCAGTGCTATTGAATCATCGATAATACCACTGAAATCAGGGTGAAGTGTCGGTTCCCCGTTACCGGCGTATGTGATTACATCGGGTTTTTCTCCCCGTGCTTTCATCTCCGACAGTTTTTTTCTCAGTGCCTCGCGCACTTCACTGCGCAAGGGGAGGGATCCGGAGGTGCCTGTAGTGCAGGTGGTCCAGCCGCATTCACAGTAAATACAATTGAATGAGCACACTTTGCGGTCTGCCGGAAGCAGGTTGATGCCCAGGGAAACACCCAGGCGTCGGCTGCGGACGGGCCCGAAGACAATGCTGTCGAAGAGGAAGGTTGGCATCTGTTTATGCAGTTACGGCTGTAAATTTACAATAATCTGCGCACCCTGCTTTCCGGCTTAAGTCTCAGTGACTGAAGGTCAGCATTTTCAATGAGCAGGAGCCCGGGTCTCTTGCCAGGCTCTATCGATCCGATTGTGTCTGATTTACTGAGAGCTCTTGCGCCGTTGATGGTTCCCCAGTTAATAATCTCATCAAGGGGTATTTCGGGCATGGCATCATGAAGCAGCCTCATCTCGGTGAGTATGCTGAGACGGTCTGTGGAAGCAAGGCTGTCAGTGCCTGTGACGATGCGGTCAGAAACCTCCCGCAGCAGCCTGACAGGTGGCATTACGCCTGAGATGCGTATGTTTGAAGAGGGGCAGAGGCAGAACCATATGTTGCCGGCCTGTCTAAGCGAGTGAATCTCGTCTGTGGTGATGAAGGTGTTGTGCACGAGTATCAGCTGGGCTGTGAGCTGTGAGAGTTCCAGTGCTGCCGCAAGGTGACTTTCAGGTGTGTCGATCATTTCGTGTGTCACGCCGAGTGACAGGTATGATTCGGCGAGGCGGCCGCGGCGGCGACCCACGAGCTCGCGTTCGTCAGGTGACTCGTGGAAATGGAGTGAAGTGACGGAGGCGGGGCTGATATGTTCTTTTATCAGGGTGAACAGCCTGCGCGACACTGAATAGACTGCATGCGGGGTGATATGATGGCGCAACCCCGCCGTCGCCGCCGCGGCCGCAACCGCCACTGCTCCGTCA
>JAKEGI010000185.1 GCA_022615595.1 Bacteroidales bacterium
GCTATGTTTGGAAGAGATAAGCACTGAAAGCATCTAAGTACGAAGCTCGTCTCAAGATGAGATCTCCCTTAAGGGTCGTTGAAGACTACGACGTTGATAGGCTGCAGGTGTAAAGACGGTGACGTCAAAGCCGAGCAGTACTAATAACCCGTGAGCTTTCTGAGTCAGATTTTATTAACTTAAATTCCGGTGTGTCACAATATTGAAAGGCGGAAGGCGGAAGGCGACAGGCGGAAGGAAAACAAATCCGCAATCCGAAATGACCTTAAGGTGACTATAGCGGCAGGGCTCCACCTCTTCCCATTCCGAACAGAGAAGTTAAGCCTGTCAGCGCCGATGGTACTGCAATCGCGGGAGAGTAGGTAGTCGCCCAACTTAAATAAAAAGCCCTTCAGATATTTCTGAGGGGCTTTCTGTTTGTACGATTCTTTATGGAGATTGCTTCGTCATCCCGGAAAACCGGGATGCCTCGCAATGACAGAAATAATTTGACAATCAGATTGAAATCATAACCCGTCATTGCGAGAACCCCGCAAAGCGGGGGACGAAGCAATCTCTGTAAATTACCTGAAACAATAAAGGCATCCACCCGGGATGCCTTTGATATTATAGACGTTTGAGTACCTATTAATAAAACTTATACCTTTTGTCAACTATCTCGGCACCTTTGCGGAGAGCCTGGTAAGCCTCATAGTTGCCTCTCATCTGGAAAGTGGCTTCAAGCCGGTCCCTGAGAAGCTTGAGATCCTCTGATTCCTTTGTTGTCACGCTGTTTACAAAAAGCATGTAGACGCCGTTCTCTCCCCTGACAGGACCGGTAACCTCACCCTGTGTTGCAGCAGAAGCAGCCGCTATCAGTGCAGGCTCGCTTCCTGCACCCGGTACGGAATATGACCTGAAAGTCACCTGCGTGGCCTCCTGCACATTGAGCCCCATGGAGTAGGCAATATCTTCAAGACTCTTTCCTTCCTGGTTTGTTTTACTGAATTCTTCAGAAATTACTTCAGCCTTCTTGTCTTTTAAAAGAATGAACCTTATGTCATTTTCAACATCTGCAAGAGGCGAAGTACCCTCTTCCTGGGCAGCAGTGCAGTATGCAACCACATATTTATCATCCACCTCAAAAACAGCCTGCTGGCTGGCATCCAGCACTATTTCACCTTTTTGAGCAGAGAAAAGAGATATTATAAGGCCTCTGGGATTTTCAAGTCCCGGAAGGGTTTTCTGCCGGGGTGTTACGTTGTTTGCAACTCTCTTGTTAAGGTTCTGTTCAGCGATGGCACCAACGAATTTATCATAGGTGTTGCTGGTTCCGGCAAACTGACTGGCCTGGCTGTATATTCTCTGGTTTGTGGTTGAGCTTGCAATTATCTTCCTGTCAATAATCCCAAGGTTGTATTTCCGGGATTTCTTCGACTGGTCAAGGATCTCAATTATGTGAACGCCGAATGTTGTTTCAGCTGTGACAATGTCTCCTTTTTTACCGGTGAAGCATGCATCATTGAACGGGGTAACCATCATGCCTTCCCGGAACCATCCGAGATCTCCACCCAGCTGAGCAGAACCCTGGTCCTCTGAAGTGGTCATTGCCATCAGCTCAAATGGTGTACCTGACCTGATCTGCCTGAGAATAGAGTCGGCAGCACTCCTTGCATCCTGCATGGTCCTGGTCTGTCCGGCCGAAACAAGTATGTGACGGGCATGAACTGAATCAGGCCTCTCCGCAACGTCTATAAGCCTAGCTATCTTGTAGCTGTCTTCTTCCCTGTAAGGACCGAAGATGGCTGATTTATCCTCTATCTTCACAAAATCCCTGAGGTTTTCGGGAACATTGTCAGACGAAAGAAATACTCCCTGGTGACGTGTGTCGGCATTCAGGTTTACAAACTGTGCCGGATCATCAGCTTCTGCGAATTCAGCGCTTGTCCTGTTTATCCAGTCTTCAGTCTGCCTCACATCATCTTCTGACGGGACTACATCAAATGTCACGTACTCAATATCCCTGAGAGCATTGCTCCTGAAATCCTCCTTGTGTCCTGTATAGTATGATTCAATTTCACCGGCAGTGACCGTGACTGAAGAATCAGGTATTGATGCATAATTCTTCTGAATGAAACTGAAATCAACAGTTGAACCGGCTACCTTGCTGTCAAATTCAGCCTGTTTTGAGGTTACATATAATCCTTTGGATACCAGGTTATTGTATTTCGTGCTCATCCTGTCTGTCACGATCTCGTCCTCAAAGAAGAGCCAGTATCTCCTTGCTGTCTCATCTGTTTCCAGGTTTTTCAGGAAGTTCACCAGGAACGATTTGTTGAACATGCCTGTTGAACGGTCGGTGAAAAGCTGAGTCACAATGGGATGAGGATCATTCCCGAGCACAAGTTCGTCAACCTCTTCAGTGCTGACCCCGATGCCGAGATCCCTGTACTGGTTATCCTGGATACTTTCCCTTACCATCTGCTCCCATATCTGTTCCCTTGCCGATTCGGCGGTTGCTTCATCTATTGTCTGGACACCGTAGAGCTTATAGATCTCAAAAAGATTCTGTACCCTTTGTTCATACTCCTGGTAGGAAATCTGTTCACCGGCTATCCGTCCGATCTCATAATATTTTCTTTCCTGCCTTCTCCGGCCCCTTCCGTTTCCGAAGAAATCACTTACGACGAACAGGAAAAGCGAAACACCAATAATTACGACAACAAGAACGCCTGCTCTTTCCCTTAA
>JAKEGI010000186.1 GCA_022615595.1 Bacteroidales bacterium
CCTGACAGAGCCATGGCCATTGAAGATCCTGCAAAATATAAGAATTACATAAACACACTCTCGGAGGTCTCCGGCACGGACATAACAAGTTTCCGGATGCTGACCGAAGCTCTCCGGAAAAGACAGCAGTTCTTTGCCGAAGCCGGCTGCAGGCTGAGTGACCATGGCATCGAGCAGTTTTATGCCGATGACTATACGGCTCATGAAATCGATTCAATCTTTGTGCGTGTGATAACTGGCAGAACACCCGATGCCGGAGAGATGTCAAAATTCAAGTCAGCTCTCCTCCATGAACTGGCTGTTATGGACTGGGAGAAGGGATGGACACAGCAGTTCCACTACGGTGCCATCAGGAATAACAACAGCAGGATGCTTGGAATACTGGGACCTGACACGGGGTATGACTCCATGGGCGACTTCACGGTCTCAAAAACACTGGCAAGGTTCCTCGATAACCTGGAAAAGGAGGGGAAACTGGCAAAAACAATACTTTATAACCATAATCCCCGCGACAATGACCTTATAGCAACCATGACCGGCAATTTCCAGGACGGCTCGGTGG
The DNA here is from genome assembly GCA_022615595.1 of Bacteroidales bacterium. Taxonomy (GTDB): domain Bacteria; phylum Bacteroidota; class Bacteroidia; order Bacteroidales; family VadinHA17; genus SR-FBR-E99. The sequence goes on from JAKEGI010000186.1 coordinate 563, forward strand.
CGGGAAAGATACAGTTTGGCTCCGGATGGTGGTTCCTCGATCAGGAAGCAGGTATGATCAGCCAGATAAACAGCCTCTCGCTGATGGGCCTCCTCAGCAGGTTCGTTGGAATGCTTACCGATTCACGCAGCTTCGTCTCCTATCCACGGCATGAGTACTTCCGGAGGATACTCTGCAACCTGATAGGTGACGATATTGAAAAGGGCAAGCTTCCGGCATCAGAGATTGACACAATAGGGAAAATGGTTGAGAATATCTCTTATTTCAATGCAAAGAACTATTTTGGATTCTGAACGAATAAACAGACTATGGCAAGATTCACAAGGATAGATGCGGTAATCGCAATGAGGGAGACAGGACTTGTTCCTCTCTTCTACCATCATGATGCAGAGATATGCAAGGAGGTAATAGGTGCCTGCCACCGCGGAGGGGCAACGGTCTTCGAATTCACAAACAGGGGTGACTTCGCCCATGAAGTGTTCGCCGAGGTGAGGAAGTGGGCCACAAAAGAGTGTCCTGGACTGTCCCTCGGAGCAGGGTCAGTGACTGACGCAGCTACTGCTTCAATTTACATGCAGATGGGAGCTGACTTCATTGTCTCGCCTGTATTTAATCCGGAAGTTGCCAGGACATGCAACAGGAGAAAGGTTCTCTGGATCCCGGGATGCGGAACACTGACAGAGATATCAAATGCCGAGGAGCTGGGAGCTGAGATTGTGAAGATCTTCCCCGGAACAGCCGTTGGCGGACCCGACTTTGTTAAAGCAGTGAAGGGCCCCTGCCCCTGGACAAGCATCATGCCGACAGGTGGAGTGGAACCGGAGGAGGAAAACCTCGCCAGGTGGTTCAAAGCCGGGGTGACATGCGTGGGGATGGGATCTGCCCTTATAACTGAGACAATTATAAAGGGAAAGGAATGGGCATCACTCACACTAAAGGTAAAGACAACCATTGAAACAATAGCCAAACTAAAAACCAAGTCCTCGGGACGATGAACACACTGAACAAGGTCAACGAGAAAATCGGACACTACAGATGGACCATCTGCTTCCTCCTCTTCTTTGCCACAACCATAAACTACATGGACCGGCAGGTTCTGAGCCTGCTGAAGGGAGTGCTTGAAGTAGAATTTGACTGGTCTGAATCTGACTATTCAAATATTGTAATTGCCTTCCAGCTTGTCTATGCTGTCTCCATGCTCTTTGCCGGCAGGTTCATTGACTGGCTCGGTACGAAAAAGGGTTATGCATGGTCACTGATTGTATGGTCTGTGGCTGCCATACTTCACGGTTTCTCGCGTGGAACAGCAGGTTTTATAGGTGCGCGCGCACTCCTCGGCTTCGGCGAGTCGGGTAACTTCCCCGCTGCCATAAAGACTACTGCGGAGTGGTTCCCGAAGAAAGAGAGAGCATTTGCCACCGGGATTTTCAACTCCGGGTCAAACGTAGGAGCAATCCTCGCTCCTCTCACCGTACCGTGGCTGGCAGCGAAATATGGCTGGCAGGAGGCCTTTTACATCATTGGGGCAATAGGCTTCTCATGGCTTATCTTCTGGTTCTGGCTATATGACATCCCTTCAAGGATGCTTGCTAAAGGACGTATTAAACAGAGCGAGTATGACTTCATTCACAGTGATGACGTCGCAGCAGGAGTAGCAGCAACAGAAGGTGTGAAAAATGACCACCCTGCCGGCAAAGAGAAACTGCCATGGGTGAAACTGCTCGGATACAGGCAGACATGGGCATTCGTTGTTGGCAAGTTCATGACAGACGGCGTCTGGTGGTTCTTTCTCTTCTGGCTGCCGGCATATCTTAAGGCACAGTTCGGTATGGAGGGCACCTCTGTCGCTCTTCCCCTGGCCGTACTCTATTCAATGACCACCGTCGGAAGCATCGGAGGAGGATATTTCCCCGCAGTATTTATGAAAGAAGGGCGTAATCCATATAACGCCAGGATGATAGCAATGCTGATCATAGCACTCTTCCCGCTGCTTGTGCTGAGCGCCCAGTATCTCGGGCAATCAAGTTTCTGGTATGCGGTTATTGTCATTGGCATCGGCGCTTCTGCCCACCAGGCATGGTCTGCAAACCTCTTCACAACTGTCTCGGATATGTTTCCAAAAAAGGCAGTGGGCTCTGTGATCGGTATTGGGGGCATGGCAGGCGGAGTTGGAGGAATTATCATCTCCAAATCAGCCGGACTGCTATTCGATCACTTTAAGGAGCTGGGACATATTCAGACAGGCTATACCATTATGTTTGTGTTCTGCGCACTGGCATATGTAATAGCCTGGTTTATAATGAAATCACTGGTGCCAAAATTCAAACTGATCGTAGATCTGTAACAAATCAAGTATATAATGAATGATTTCAATGATCTGAAAGGTAAAGTGGCTGTCATTACCGGCGGCAGCGGGGTGATAGGACAGGCACTGGTAAAGGGACTCTGCGGCGCAGGTGTCAGGGTTGTGATCCTCGATGTCAGCCCTGTAAGAGGCGCAGAGACAGCCGCTGAGCTTGCCCGGAGACCTGACTGCGGGTCTGCAACCGGAATAGGCGCCGACGTGACTGACAGGGAGTCGCTGCTTAAGGCCCGTGAAGAAATAAGATCAAAGTTCGGAACAATTGATATCCTCATCAACTGTGCAGGGGGAAACAAGGCGACAGCAACCACGAAGAAGGAGAGGATCATCCCTGGTGAGATGGACCTGGAAGGCACATTCTTCAGCCTCGATATTGATGGCTTTGACGGCGTCTTCGATCTTAATTTCAAGGGGACTGTGCTGCCGTCAATGATACTCAGTGAAGACATGGTAAGAAAGGGTAAAGGCAACATACTGAATATCTCCTCAATGAATGCCTTCAGGCCGTTGACAAAGATCCCGGCCTACTCTGCAGCCAAGGCAGCCATAAACAACTTCACGCAGTGGCTTGCCGTTCATTTCGCCCCGACAGGCGTGAGAGTGAATGCAATTGCCCCCGGCTTTCTTCTCACAAGCCAGAACCGATTCCTTCTGACAGATGAACAGACAGGCGAAATGACACCACGCGGGGCAAAGATAATTGCGGCGACACCAATGGGCAGGTATGCCGAACCTGAAGAGCTGGTAGGCACCATGCTCTATCTGCTGTCAGAAACCTCATCATTCGTCACCGGAGTGGTCATACCGGTTGACGGTGGATTCAGTGCCTACAGTGGAGTTTAACATTTAATAATCTTAATCATCAATTATTTTTTCAGAAGAGACAATGAAACGTAATGTAATTGTGGCTCAGTCCGGTGGCCCATCCCCTGTCATCAACAACACACTAAGGGGTATAATCGACGCATGTAAGAGTTATCCTGACAGTTTCGGCAAGATCTATGGCGGATGGCATGGCATCGAGGGTGTGCTGAAGGAGGAGCTGCTTGACCTCTCAGCACAGGAGAGCGATGAGATAGGCCTGTTGCGGACTACACCTGCTGCCGGAAGCATAGGGACATGCAGGTACAAGCTGAAAGATCACCAGCTGCTTGATTTTGATCGCATTGCAGAGGTGTTCAGGGCACATGATATTGGTTATTTCTTTTATATCGGGGGTAACGACTCGCAGCATACTGCCTTGAAAGTAAGCACCCTGTGCAGCAGCAAGGGCCTCGACGTGATCGCTGTCGGAGTGCCCAAGACAATTGACAATGATGTGGGCGACAGCGAGTTCCGTCTCATCGACCATACCCCCGGATATGGCTCGGTGGCACGATACTGGGCCTGCATGATACAGAATGCCAACGAGGAGAATGCCGGATCATCACCTGCCGACCCTGTGCTGGTGATGCAGGCCATGGGCAGAAAGATCGGCTATATACCTGCTGCAGCAAGGCTGGGGGACCCTCACCGCGAGATGCCGCTGCAGATTTATATGACCGAGTCAGACGTCACCATGGAAGAGATTGCTGACAACGTCAACGATCAGATAGCCAGGGACGGCAGATGCATGGTCGTGGTAAGCGAAGGACTGAGTGTAGGCGACATTGGTGAGAAGAAAGACTCGTTCGGACATACGCAGTTCGGCTCGAGCCAGCTCACAGTACAGCAGGCCGTGGTAAACTACCTGAATGCAAAAGGCATCAGGGCTGCCGGCTCCGCCAGAGGACAGGTGCCTGGAACAGACCAGCGGCACAACATGATTTATGCCTCGGTCACAGACCTTGATGAGGCCTATAACGTGGGATGCAAAGCCGTGGAGATTGCCCTGCATGACGGCAACGGATGGATGGCTACAATACTCCGCAATGAAGGCCCGATATACAATGTCAGGTATGACAAGGTGCCTCTTGAAAAGGTGGCTCTCTCAGAAAGGACATTCCCTGTCGAATGGCTTGCCCCATCACGGTTTGACGTCACTGATGAGTTTGTCAGGTATGCCCGTCCGCTCATAGGTGACGACTGGGTTAGCATCCCGGTCATTAATGGCATTCAGCGCTTCGCCAGGCTTAAACCGATCTTTGCCGCAAAAAAACTTCCTGAATACAAACTTCAGGGAAAATGAATTCAAGATTCAACAATTCAATAACTCAATAATTCAATAATTCAATAATTACCAAAACATGAACCTTTTAGAGGAACTGAAGCCGCAGAAGGATTTTTTTATTGGAATAGATTCTGACGGTTGTGTATTTGATACAATGGAAGTAAAGCAGAAGGAGTTTTTTATTCCCAATGCCGTAAAGCATTTCGAACTGTTCGCCATTTCCAAATATGTGAGAGAGACATGGGAGTTCGTCAACCTCTACTCCAAAACCAGGGGAATAAACCGTTTCCCGGCACTGGTTAAGGTGATTGACATGCTTGCCGAGCGGCCTGAGATAGCTGAGCTGGGCTTTAAACTGCCAGACATGGAGCCGCTGAGAGAATGGATAAAGAAAGAGACAAAACTGGGTAATCCGGCGTTGAAGGAATATGTAAAGAACAATCCGCACCCTGCCCTGGAGCCTGTACTAAAATGGACGCTGGCTGTCAATGAAGACATAGGAAGGTGGCTGAAGAACACTCCTCCTTTCCCCTATGCAAGAAAGTCGATAGAGAGACTCAGCACCCTCGCCGACGCCATCGTTGTCTCACAGACACCGCATGAAGCCCTGGCCAGGGAGTGGGAAGAGCACTCGATAGATCGTTTTGTCCTGGCTATTGCCGGGCAGGAACTGGGAACGAAGACAGAGCATATCACCATGGCTGCCAAAGGGAAGTATCCTGACGACAGGATACTTATGATCGGCGATGCACCGGGCGACTTCAGGGCAGCGCATGATAACGGAGCACTATTCTTCCCTGTTATCCCGGGTCATGAAAACAGATCATGGAAACTATTTTTTGAAGAGGCTCTCGACAGATTCATCTCCGGCGAATACAGGGGTGAATACCAGCAACGACTGATAAGTGAGTTTGAGAAATCACTGCCTGAGAAACCATCATGGTAGACAAAACTGAATCAGATGATATATTTTGCCAAGGGAAGCCCGGAGACCGATCTGAAAGCAGAGGATATTAGCGAGGCACTTGACACTGCACTGAGGTTCCTCAATGACAGAAAGAGAATCCTTGTTATTCCTCCTGACATAACCCGTGCACATTCAGGTGCAGGACTTATCACAGAGCTCCTGTTTAAACAGACTGGCGAAAGGATAAGGGATATCCTCCCGGCACTCGGCACGCACCTGCCGATGGAGCAGAAGGAGATATCTAAAATGTTCGGCACAGTCCCGGTGAGCCTTTTCAGGGAGCATCGCTGGCGGACAGATATTGACGAGATAGGCAGAGTCCCCTCCTCTTTCATCAAAGAGGTGACAGAGGGAAAGCTTGACTTTGACTACCCCGTTCAGGTTAACAGGCTGCTGACATCAGGGAAACACGATCTGATAATCTCTGTCGGGCAGGTTGTTCCCCATGAGGTGACAGGCATGGCCAACTATAATAAAAATGTCTTTGTTGGATGCGGAGGCAGTGAAGCCATCAACAAGAGCCACTTCATTGGCGCCGTGCATGGCATAGAAAATATCCTTGGCACCGTTGACAACCCCGTCAGAGCTGTACTTAACAAAGCTTCAGAGATCGCAGCACCGGTTCTTCCCCTGATATACATGCTGTCAGTCGTCAGTCCTGACAGTAATGATGACATTAAGATGCGCGGGTTATACATCGGCGATGATATTGAATGTTTCAGGATGGCAGCAGACCTGTCATACAAGGTCAATTTCACTGCGATTGAAAGAAGACTGAAGAAAGTGGTTGTGTGGCTTGACCCTGAAGAGTTCAAGAGCACCTGGCTGGGCAACAAGAGCATATACCGCACCCGCATGACAATTGCCGACGGAGGAGAGCTCGTTGTGCTTGCCCCCGGGGTGAAAACCTTTGGTGAAGATCCTGTTATAGACAGCCTCATAAGGAGATACGGTTACCGGACCACTCCTGAGATTCTCTCTTTCGTCGATGCAAACAGTGACCTTAAGGCAAATCTGAGTGCTGCAGCCCATCTCATACACGGATCGCCGGAGAACAGATTCAGGGTGACCTATGCTGCGCCTCATATGACCTCTTCAGAGGTGGAAGGCGTCGGGTACAGCTACGGGAAGATTGAAGAACTCATGAGGATATATGATCCTCAGCGGTTGAAGAGCGGTTACAATACCACCGCAGACGGCGAGGAGATATATTTCATCTCAAATCCTGCAACAGGTCTCTGGAGAGCGAAAGGGTGAATAGATGAAGATAGTTATTGACGAGAATATCCCCTTTATAAGAGGGGCTTTCGAGCCATGGGCTGACGTTGTCTATGCTGCGGGAGGAGCGATTGACAGGAGGATGGTTGCTGATGCAGATGCACTTATTGTAAGGACCCGGACCAGGTGTAACAGCCAGCTGCTGAAAGGGAGCCGTGTCAAGATCGTTGCTTCGGCTACCATCGGTTACGATCATATCGATACCTCATGGCTCGGGGAGGAAGGGATAAAATGGACAAATGCACCCGGTTGTAACTCCGGGTCAGTGATGCAGTATATTACCGCCTCTCTCTTTCAGCTGGCAATGCATCATTCGCTTGACCTGCGCTCACTTACATTAGGTGTGATTGGCGTCGGCAATGTAGGGTCCAAAGTAGTTCTCTCCGCCAGGGCATTGGGCATGAAGGTGCTCCAGAATGACCCTCCCCGGAAGCGACGGGAAGGATTAAAGGAGTTTATTTCGCTCGACGCTATCCTTGAAAGATCAGATATAGTGACACTTCATGTGCCACTTACATCGGAAGGACATGATAAGACCCATTACCTCATCAACCGTGAAAACCTGCAGGCGCTTAAGAGGGAATGCATCCTGATCAATACCTCAAGAGGAGAGGTGGTTGACAACATAGCCCTCCGTAAGGCACTCATGGCAGGTACGCTGGGAGGCGCTGTCCTTGACGTGTGGGAAGGCGAGCCCAGGGCCGATAGAAGATTGATCGAGCTGGCAGATATTGCCACTCCGCATATTGCAGGCTACTCCGTTGACGGGAAGGCAAACGGCACAATCACGGTTGTAAGAGAGACTGCATTACACCTTGGTATCCCTCTTGGCGACTGGCAACCTGACTCCCTTCCTGAGCCTGACAAACCGGTCATCGAGCTTGACCCCCACGCGTCAATGAACACACCCCTGAACCTTGCGGCAATGGCTGTGCGACATACCTATCCGGTTGATGACGATGACCGTCTCTTCCGTTCCGACCCTGACAGGTTCGAGTATCTGCGTGATAACTACCGCCAGAGAAGAGAGTTCAGCTCATTCCAGGTCAGTGTTGATGATGCCGAGACACGAACGATCCTTCAAGGTCTGGGTTTCAAAATAAATAATGATTAGTTTTGGTCTTTATTAACAAGACTTCATGAAAATGGCCAGGAACATCAATTTATCAGCGGCAGACAATATCAGGATCCTTTCGATGGCGATGGTCGAAAAGGCAAACTCCGGTCACCCCGGCGGTGCGATGGGCGGGGCTGACTTCATTCATATTCTCTACTCGGAGTTTCTCCGGTTTGACCCTTCCGACGGACAATGGATAAACCGTGACAGGTTCTTTCTGGACCCCGGTCACATGTCACCGATGCTCTATTCAGTGCTGACCCTTACCAACCATTTTACCGTTGATGATATCATGAACTTCAGGCAGTGGGGCAGTTCTACTCCGGGCCATCCCGAACTTGACAGGGCGCGGGGCATAGAGAATACCTCCGGTCCTCTCGGGCAGGGCCACACCATGGCCGTCGGCGCTGCCATCGCGGAGCGGTTCCTTGCTGCACGTTTCGGAAGACTGTTTGAACACAAGATCTATGCATACATCTCAGACGGCGGCATACAGGAGGAGATATCGCAGGGCGCGGGAAGACTTGCAGGCCACCTGGGTTTGAGCAACCTGATAATGTTCTATGATTCCAATGACATCCAGCTATCCACGGAGACATCAGCAGTGACATCCGAAGACACCGCCGCCAAGTATAAGTCATGGGGCTGGCGTGTTATGACCATTGAGGGCCACAGCCATGACGAGATCAGGGGTGCCCTCAGACTGGCAAATGATGAGAACAAGAAGCCCGTGCTGATCATCGGCAGAACGGTGATGGGCAAAGGCCTTGTAGATGAAGCCGGTAACAGCTTCGAAGGCAGGTCGTCGACACACGGGCAGCCAGTGACACATGCAGGAGCATCATTTAAAAAGTCAGTGGCCAGTCTTGGCGGAGATCCGGAGAAACCCTTTGAGATCTTCGGCGACGTAAGGAAACTCTATGATGATATCCTGAAGACCAAAGCCGGAGAGGCATCAGAGTGGAGGAAGAAAAAGGAGGTCTGGGCGGAGAAAAACCCTGAACTGGACCGCAAACTTCACGAATTTTATTCTGGTCACGTACCTGCGATCGACTTTATGGCAGTTGCCCAGAAGGACAACGATGCCACACGTAATGCCTCGGCTGTTTTGCTTTCACTGTTTGCCGGGAAGATCCCCAATATGATTGTTGCCTCAGCCGATCTTGCCAATTCCGATAAGACCGACGGCTTCCTGAAGAAGAGCAAGCCGCTGGTGAAGGGTGATTTCTCCGGCGCCTTCCTTCATGCAGGTGTCTCCGAGCTTACCATGGCAGCGGTGATGAACGGGATAGCCCTTCACGGAGGGGTAATAGCAGCATGTGGTACCTTCTTCGTCTTCTCTGATTATATGAAGCCTGCCGTGAGACTCGCTGCGCTGATGGGCTTACCAGTCAAATATATCTGGACACATGATGCATTC
>JAKEGI010000187.1 GCA_022615595.1 Bacteroidales bacterium
ACTCATCACGTATCTCCGCAAGCTGCACTTCGTTCAGACTGCCTGTGACCTCCTTGCGGTACCGGCTGATAAAGGGTATCGTTGCTCCGTCATCAAGCAGGCGAAGAGTGTTCTCTACCTGCCAGTCGTGCAACCGGAGCTTTTGTGCAATTATTTTAATGTAAGATGCAGGGTCCATGAATCTTTACTCGATAAACAACACTAATCCCTTAAGATATTCACTTTCAGGATGATATATACTTACCGGATGATCAGGTGGCTGGCCTGTCTGATGCAATATCCTCACATTTCGTCCTGTATTCGCTGCTGCAACAAAAACCGAACGGCGGAAATCCTCACGGCTTACCACCTGTGAGCATGAGAAGGTGAATATTATTCCTCCGGGCCTTATCTTTTCTATTGCTATTGCATTAAGCCTCCTGTATCCCTGGAGAGCCTTGTCAAGTGCATTGTGATGTTTTGCAAAGGCCGGCGGGTCAAGCACCATCAGGTCATAATCGCGGTTTATTTCGGCAAGGTAGGTGAAGGCATCAGCAACATATCCCTTGTGCCTGATATCATCGCCGTAATTCATTCTTACATTCTCATCCGCCAGGGCTATAGCTGCGGATGAGCTGTCAACGGTATGCACGGCAGCGGCATTCTGCATGGCATATACCGAAAACCCTCCTGAATAGCCAAACATGTTCAGCACCCTGCGTCCCTCACTGTATGTTGTCAACAGGCTGCGGCTGTCACGCTGGTCGATAAAAAATCCTGTCTTCTGTCCTGTCTGCCAGTTGACACTGAATTTCATCCCGTTCTCGGTGACGATGGCACCGGCTCCGGCATCCTCGCCTGCCAGGTATCTGTTTACAGCTCCCAGTTTTGCCATGTAAGGTAGCGTCGCCTCGCTCTTGTCATAGACTGATGTCACTGTGCCCTGCAGCACTTCAATTATCAGTTCCGCAATCATTGAGCGTATGTGCCAGAAACCAGCAGTATGCGCCTGCAGCACAGCCACACTGCCATAGATGTCAACGATCAGGCCCGGCAGACCGTCTCCCTCACCGTGTATCATTCTCCAGACGTCAGTACCGCTTCTGCCGGCAATACCTGCATTCAGTCTGAAAGCAAATGCATCATAAAGCTTCTTCCTGAAGAATTCCCTTTCGGGTTCACACCTCCTGAATGAAAATATGCGTACGGCTATCGACCCCGGAGCCCAGTGTCCCGTCGCCAGATAGGTACCGTCTGAGGCGAATACTTCAACAACGTCACCCTCAGCAGGTGAGCCTGTTGTTTCTGAAATAGCGCCGGAGAATATCCATGGATGGTAACGCCTTACTGACTGGTCCTTTCCTTTCTTTAATGAAACCCGGGCTAATGTCATATTGAAGTTAAAAGTTAAAAGTTAAAAGTCTAAAGTTGAAAGTCAAGTTAAAAGTTTAAAGATATGTTTCTTTACCGTTGATAGTGAAATATATACGCCGGCATACCCAGGCGTCTGTGGCAGCATAGGTCATTTGTGATTCTGTCAGAGCAGGAGCCTCCCAGTTTGATACCTGCTGCGATTTGGAGATTGAAAAGCCAAGTATAAGTGCTGAAAGTTTTTTCAGTCCCAGCTGTTTGATGCCGTGTTCAGCAACCACTGTCTGAAGGTCGACAAAACCACCAGGTTCAAAGTGTCTGAGGTGACGCAGTGCCTTTATGTCATCATGTATTGCCACACCTACCTTAATAATGTCCGGGTCAGAAAGGGTGGCCGCCAGTTCTTCGGGCAGCCCTATCATATTCAGCCGGAAGAGCCATGCATTGTGATCATCGGCGAACTGAAGAAGCGATACCTTGTGCCTCTGCCCCTTCCTGAACGAGGGCCTGGTCTCCGTATCAAATCCCAATACTCCTGATTTTTTAAGCTGAGGTATAACCTTATGGAACTTCTTCATGCTATCCACAAGGGTAACCCTTCCTTCAAACTGAGATACAGGAAGTTTCCTCAGGTCTTCGTCAGATACGCTCTCGTTAAACTGTCTCGTCATCAACTGCTGGTTCATTTGTCTCTTTCTCATCGCTCTCGGAGTAGAGAACGGCATGAATTGCATTGAGTGCATTCAGCAGCTTTTTGCCCCAGAACTCCTCAAAGTTCATCAGTACCTCCCAGACTGCATCATTCATTACCTCATCGGTGCCGGTCTTGTAACTGACAACAAAGTCCTTTAGATCCTGGTATATATCTGTCAGGTTTTCGGCTATGCTGCCTGTATAAAGCCCGTCAGCCGGGTCACCCATATCCACAATGACCGGGTAGGGATCATTATTCCCTGTTTTGGCAAGGAGTATATCATGCATCCTTGTCCAGTCGAATTCAGTCACTGTCTTTTCATTTCCCTCCTCCAGCACCGGCTCAAGCATTGGCAACAGCGATGCCCTGAGGTAAATGAAGGGAAGCAGGCGTTGCATCACTTTGAGTATCTCTATCCCGCTTATTTCCTTTGTTCCTTCCAGGTATTTGCAGTATTCGTTGGCTGATGCAACAAACTCAACAACCTGGCGTGAATATATGATCTTCTCCTCTGATTCCATTGGTTATAAATAATCGACAA
>JAKEGI010000188.1 GCA_022615595.1 Bacteroidales bacterium
AACTGTCAGGGTGGCACTCTCACCGGTCAGCACCGGGGGAGCCGTCACCAACATGCTTGCTGAGACGCCCCGTTCAGACTTTGATGCATACAGGAAGAATGCCGAAGCATTGTGGCAGACTGAACTTGGCAGAGTCAGGGTGACGATGATGAACAATGACCACATGGTCAATTTCTACACAGCCCTCTACCATGCCTTCCTCTCTCCCACCATCTATATGGATAATGACAGGCGGTACAAAGGCCTCGATCAGAATATCCATACCGCAATGACATTTGAAAACTATTCGACCTTTTCCTTGTGGGACACCTATCGCGCTCTCCATCCGTTGTTCACCATTCTGCAACAAAAGCGCACATCTGATATGGTCAATTCAATGCTTGCCCATTATGACCAGAGCGTTCACCACATGCTTCCGGTCTGGTCTCACCATGCCAATGAGAACTGGTGCATGATAGGATACCATTCCGTGCCTGTGATAGCCGATGCTGTTACTAAAGGGATATCCGGATTTGATTACGGGAGGGCTATCGAGGCATGTGTCACCACCGCCCGCAACGGGTGGTATGACGGACTGGACGATTATATGCGCATCGGGTATGTCCCAGATGAACGGACGGCATCATCGGTATCGGTGACCCTCGAATATGCATATGACGACTGGTGCATATCACAAACCGTTGCGGCCACGTAAGACAGATGGTTCATTCAGGTCTGAATTTGACGTTCTCAGCACCCACGGCCAGGGTTTCATCGAGGGGAATGCATGGAACTACTTGAGAACGGGAAGCAGTTCAGAGTCAGTACAATAAACCAGTCACCTGAGAATGTTTACGTAAAGAAAGCCGAGCTCAATGGCAAAAAACTTGACCGGCTCTGGATAACACACAACGAGATAAAGGCAGGCGGTACGCTGGTGTTCTATATGTATTGAACTTCTTACCTGCTATTCTGCATCAGGAACCATACTTCCGGAACTAAAAAAGAAACCGGACAGTGCTGGTCCCACTGTCCGGTTATAAGTTCAGGTTTGTCCAATAAATAAATTTTGTGACAATTGCTACTCTATGTTTAAACCCAAACCTATGCAAAGGTATTAATATTTGAGAAAACCGCAGTAAATAAGTGCAAAAAGGGAGTATTAAATTACTATAAATCAGCGCAACCATATCAATCCTGCGACTATTCGGCACTCTGATCTCAGATTTAGTCAAAAAGATTTTTTTTACATCTTTCCCGGACTTAACTTTAATGGATATTCTATATTTCCGAAATTGAAAATATTCAACCCCATGAAGAAGCTGATGTTACTCACTGTTCTGGTTACAGGTTCTTTCCTGGCAGCATCTGCTCAGGAAAATCCGGTAGTCCCTCCTGATACGCTTAAGATCCCTGCTGACACTCTGCAGGTCATGCCTGACACACTTGCTGTTGTAACTGATACCTTAGTGGTCGCTGCCGACACACTGACTCCACCGGCTGATACACTTAAAGCTGCACCTGCTGCAGTTGTTGTCGCTGAGCAGCCTGAAGAAGTTACAGAAACAGACACTAAAAAGGCATCAGCAGGTTCTGAAAAGATTCCAAAGAACATGTTTAAGGTAAACCTGTCAGCCCTCTTCCTGAAAACCTATTCCCTGCAGTATGAAAGAGTTCTCTCAAGAACTGTCTCCATGGCAATAAGCGGGGCATATATGCCTGAAACCTATCTGCCATACACTGATCAGATAATCAAATGGTCGGGTGCAACCGAACCTGAAGAAATAGAATTGATTGAAAACGTTCGCATTACTAATCTGGCTATAACCCCCGAGATCAGATTCTACACCGGGAAGAAGAGGTATGGGTCAGGCTTCTACACGTCCATCTTTTACAGATACGGACAGCACTCCTTCACCAACGCCCTGGTCGATTATGAAAACGACCTTGGTGAGACGGGCACCCTTGACTGCTGGGGCGATGCCACTTCTCATACCGCCGGTATCATGATAGGTGCACAATGGTCTCTCGGTAAACATGTATGTCTTGACTGGTGGATACTGGGTCCTCACTTCGGCATCAGCTCGGGCAATTTTGAAGCACTCTCCTCATTGCCCCTTTCCGAGGCAGACCAGCAGGAGGTTGAAGACAGACTTAATGACATAGATATCCCGATGTTTGAACAGACAGTCAGTGTGACGTCAGAAGGAGCCACAATGATCTTCGACGGACCCTGGGGAGGTATAAGAGCAGGACTGTCAATCGGTATAAAGTTCTGATAAAAAATATCACTTCGCCAAGTGATCTTTAAATTATAGAACATTTAAAATATCCATATCTCCTACAGGGAATAAATTACAGTCCCCATGCCTTGTGCTACAATACCTGAACCGCGCGGTAAGGTATCATTTTGATATCTCTTACTGCCCACGCAGAGGGATTCGTATTTACCATAATGATACACCCCTGCTTATTTATTCCTGAACGCCTCTACTCCCTTGTCAAGCCACTTGATGTATGCCTGGATGTCAAAGTCGGTGCCGCGGGTTTCTATAAGAGGAGTACCCGAAGGATCGACAATGGCATAAAGAGGAAGGGTGTTGGTGTTGAACATTGATATCTCGATGTCTTCATTCTTTTTACCCATCGTCTTCTTCTCCTTGCCGTCGACCTTTGAAACAAACACCTCAATGTCAGGCAGCTTCGTCCGGTCATCAACATAGAGGCCCACAAGCACGAAGTTTTCCCTGATACGTCTCTGTACCTCCGGGTCTGACCAGACCCTTGCATCCATCTCCTTGCAGTTGGCGCAGGCGTGTCCTTTGAAGTCTATCAGTATCGGCTTATTAAGCTCTTTTGCGCATGCAAGTGCCTCCTCAAGATCGAAGTAACCCTCCAGTCCGTATTCAAAGTGAAGGAACTCGGAATACTTTGGCGTGCCGCATATGGCTGAACCTCCTGTGGTTGATACAACAGCCCCTCCTCCCCTGTTTTCAGAGATTGCCTTCAGAAGGTTGAATCCTGATGTCTCGCGCGGAGGCAGCAGCGCCGATATGCGTGTTAGCGGCGCTCCGAAGAGTCCCGGTACAAGGTAAATGGCAAAAGTGAATGACGCAATTATAAGCACCAGCCGGAAAATACCGATATGGGGCACCTCGCTGTCATGCGAGAATTTGATCTTGCCCATGAGATAGAGACCCATAAGAAAGAAGAGCACAATCCATATTGCAAGGTAAATGTCGC
>JAKEGI010000189.1 GCA_022615595.1 Bacteroidales bacterium
ACGTGATCTGACGGCTGCGGCTCTGACGAAATATATAAAATGGTGGACCCGCTATCTTGGAGATCACTCGGTGGGTATAACTGAATTGAAGTAGTACCATCTTTATACGAGGAGAGGCCGTGGCGCTGACAAAGGCAAACCGGTTGTCAGGAGACATAAATATGCCATAGCCTTCACTGTTGAGATGGACTACAAGAATGTTCAGTCAGCACCGGGTTCGCCGGCAGTCTTTGAGTCATCACAGCAATATTTGCGCAGCGCCAATATAGCCATTCAACTGACTCTCTTCCTGAAAAATCTAGGATATGACAGCCGGGCACACATCGATGGTGACTATGAGGTTATCTGTCCGCTTGTGGCCCGCGATGCCGGTCTTGGTGAGATTGGCCGCATGGGACTTCTAATGACCCCCCATCTGGGTCCGCGGGTAAGGATAGCTGTTGTCACAACCAATGCACCACTTGTTCCCGGTGAATACCAACCTGACCGGAATATGATTGAATTCTGCCGGGTGTGTAAGAAATGTGCAGATTGCTGCCCCGGAAACTCAATACCCACAGATGATATGCTGGAAATTGACGGGGTAAGTCGATGGAGAATAGACTCTGACAGCTGCTACCGCTACTGGTGCACCAGCGGCACCGACTGTGGCCGCTGCATGGCTGTCTGTCCCTTCAGCCACCGCAATAACCTGTTTCATAATACAATACGGGTTCTTATAAGATACTCCCGTCTTTTCGCCCGCCTCGCATACCATGCTGATGATCTGTTTTATGGCCGGAAGCCAAAATCAAAACCCCCGTCAGAGTGGATGCGGATTTAACCAGGTGAAAAGGCCCTCCTTCTACGCCAGTTGGCGGCTTCGGAGGGCGAAGGTGGAGATAAGGGGATTAACTCACTTCGTTCGTTGAACCCTGTTAGCCAGTATTGCTAGCAGAAAACAAACACCATGCTGCGCATGGTTATTTGTGTCTCTTCGTCAGGCTCCAGCAAGCAAGCTTGCATCGCCTGTCTCAGAAACACAAAACCCCCTTCCGGGGGTGTTTGTTTTCTGTTTATCTGTGGAGATAAGGGGAATCGAACCCCTGACCTTGTGACTGCCAGTCACACGCTCTAGCCAACTGAGCTATATCCCCGGCGCGCGGCAAATATAGAAATATTTTTTTTAACATTTATCACTTTCATCCTGAGCCTTTGGAGGTAACAAACAAATTTGTAACTTTGAGGAGCTGACTAATAGTAAAATCATGGAACCCAAGAAAAGCGAAAAGGCAAACCTGGAGAACAAGAAGTCAATGTTCATCCAGATTGGCATTATCTTCGCACTGGCAGTCTCACTCATCGCTTTCGAGTGGACTTCCGGACAGAGAGGCCCTTCTGCCTTTGACGGCATGACCGAAGAGGCCATCGAGGAGGAGGTGATACCCGTTACAGAGGAGATACCCCCTGAAGAACTGCCTCCGCCAGAGGTTACTGTCACTGACCTCTTCGAGATTGTGGAAGATGATGTTGTCCTCGAATCAGAGGTGAAGTTCGAAGATGACGAGACCAGTGAAGACAAGGTCGTTGAGATATATGCCCCCGTCCTTAATGCAGAAGAAGAGGAGGTAGAGGATGAGATCTTCGTCATCGTCGAGGATATGCCCACCTTCAAGGGAGGCGACATAAACAAGTTCCGCGAATGGGTGCAGAAGAGAGTGCGCTATCCGGAGCTGGCTGCCGAAAACGGCATCGCGGGAAGAGTCTTCATCACCTTCGTCGTTGAGACCAATGGCACCGTCAGCAACGTCAGCGTCACCCGCAGCGTCGACGCTCTCCTTGACGAGGCAGCCAAGGAAGCAGTGGCAGCATCACCAAAATGGGAGCCGGGAATGCAAAGAGGACGCCCGGTGAGGGTAAGATATTCGATCCCCATAATATTCCAACTTCAATAACAAGGCACAGATATGAAGTTTAACTTTAACCCCGCACATCATATGGTAAGCGGGGTTTAACTGTTATTGTACTTATGAAGAAGACCTTTGCATTACTGTTTGTCGCCGCTCTGCTAATGTCAGGCTGCGGTTCATCGAAGAAACAACTCGAGTCTGGCAACTATGATGCCGCCATCAGTGTGGCAGTAAAGGAGCTGAGAAAGAATCCTGACAGCGAAAAGGACATCCTCAGCCTCGATCGTGCGATGCCGATCGTGACGGAACAGGATAACGAGCGGATTCGCTTCCTGAAGATGGAGGGAAGACCCGGATCATGGGATGAGATCTATCTTATTTATAAGAAGATGAATGACAGGCAGTCCCTCGTGCGTACCGTGACTCCGCTTACATATAAGGGCAGGACGATCGAGTATCCTTACGTCGACTACATGCAGGAGATGATCATTGCCAAAACCAAAGCGGCAGACTACTATTATGCTCACGGCCAGGAGCTGATGAAAAACGGCACCAAAGATTCATACCGTCTGGCTTATGCGGAATTTGCAAGGGCAAAAGAGTATGTGGGCAGCTATGAAGGGATAGACCAGATGATGCAGGAGTCAAGATACCTGGGCATCAGCCGTGCCTATGTCGATCTGAAGAACCTCTCGGCCACCAGGTTCCCGGAGGATTTTGAGAAGGAACTTCTCGCCCTTGACCTGCCAAGGCTCAACAGTGAGTGGGTGGAATATCATACTGCGGTTTTGAATGACCAGACACAGTATGACTACCTGGTTAACGTGAACATCAGGTCAGTGGCCGTCAGTCCCGACAAGCAGTTTCAGCGAGACAGCCTTGTGAAGAGGACCATCGAGGATGGCTTCGAGTATGTAAAGGATTCAAGGGGAAATGTGGCTAAGGACTCGCTGGGTAATGACATAAAAGTCAAGAAATACAAGGAGGTGCAGTGTGCCCTCATCCAGACCTTCCAGGTGAAGGAGTGCGTCATCCAGGGCGATGTTGAGATAATGGCGCTTAATCCGGAAAGGATGATCAAGAAGGAGCCGATAGGGGCGACCTCAAACTTCGACCATGTCTCGGCCCGGGCCATCGGTGATGTCAGTGCCCTCTCGGCCGAGCAGAAACAGACGCTGCAGACGCAGGTGGTGCCATTCCCCCTGGATATAGATATGGTGCTTATGTGCACCGAGAACCTCAAGATGGCCATCAGGGGATTCATGGAGACGAACAGGAGATTTATCAATTGACAAGGAGGGGCTCGCCCCTCTTTTTTTTATTACTTTTGCCGCTCACATAAACTATGACACAGAGAGAGAGCAGCACTGAGAGGGCAGTACTGGTGGGGGTGATAACACCCGAGATCAGCGAGGAAACAGCACAGGAATATCTTGACGAGCTGGCATTCCTGACCGAAACGGCAGGGGCGGAGCCGGTGAGATACTTCGTTCAGAAGGTTGATCATGCCAATCCACGTACCTTTGTCAACAAGGGCAAGATAGAAGAGATAGCTGCCTTCATTGCGGCTAATGACATCACCCTCTCGGTCTTTGACGATGAGCTCTCACCCAGCCAGATGCGCAACATAGAGAAGGAGCTGAACTGCAGGGTCATTGACCGCACCAATCTCATCCTTGACATCTTTGCCCGCCGTGCCCGCACCTCACACGCGCGCACACAGGTGGAGCTTGCGCAGTACCAGTACCTGCTTCCCCGGCTGACGGGCATGTGGACACACCTCGAGCGGCAGCGCGGGGGGATAGGCCTGAGAGGCCCCGGCGAGACGGAGATAGAGACTGACCGCCGTATAATACGCGACAAGATATCAAAGCTCAAGGAGCAGCTGAAGAAGATTGACACGCAGATGGCCACACAGCGAAAGGGAAGAGGCAAGATGGTGAGGGTCGCACTGGTGGGTTATACCAACGTCGGCAAGTCAACCCT
>JAKEGI010000190.1 GCA_022615595.1 Bacteroidales bacterium
ATGATCACTGCCCTGTAGCCGCTGATAGTTATCTCCTTACCCAAAGGCCCGGTATTATCAAAAAGCCTCTCTGCAACCTCTGCACCTATGATCGCTACCGGTTTGCCGGCAGCAGCCTCAGCCTGTGTAAAATAGCGGCCTTTCTCAAGCTCAAATGACCTCACCCTGTCAAACTCATATGTCACGCCTGAGATATATGTATCATTCACAGAATTATTGCGGTACTTGACGGTGCGCGGAGCAAAGACAGTAAAGCAAACAGCCTCACTTGAGACGGATCTTCGCTGAACAGCCTCAAAATCTTCGATTGAGGGTGCAGGCCATCTGATCATATCCCACCACTTCATGTCAGGAGAAGGAGTCCAGGGCATCTTCTCGACATAGATAGTATTGTCACCTAGTGATTCTATGTTGGTTCTGATCCCGTTCTCCATCCAGTCAAATACAGTGAATACGGAAATTATTGAGACAATCCCGATAGTGATGCCAAAAAGCGACAGGAACGTCCGCAACTTATTGACTGACACTGAACTGTAAGCAAACAGAAAACTCTCTTTGAACAACCTGATCCACATGCCTCGGTAATTAATAAAGGTCAAAGGTAATCAAATAAAAAACATCATTAACTCCCCGATAAATCACTAATTCAAATAATTAATATAACATTGGTTGTCAAAAAAAATATCTATTTTTAACGGATTGCTTCTCCCGGGGTAACTGTAATCGAAATCACTGGTAATGAGAGATATAAAAATAAAGAGTGCCTTTATTTCAGTCTATTATAAGGATGGGCTTGAGGCAATCGTGAAAAAGTTGAAGAGTCTTGGTATCAGCATAGTCTCAACCGGAGGGTCATATGATTTTATTACCGGGGCAGGGGTGGAGGCTGTCAGGGTTGAAGAGCTAACCACTTATCCCTCTATCCTGGGAGGCCGTGTCAAGACACTTCATCCGGGCATTTTCGGTGGCATCCTCGCACGAAGGGATAATGAGGTTGACATGAAGCAGGTTGCCGAATACAACATCCGCCTTTTTGACCTCGTTATTGTGGACCTCTACCCGTTTGAAGAGACTGTCGCCTCAGGCGCTGCTCCCCAGGAGATAATTGAAAAGATTGACATCGGAGGCGTATCACTGATCAGGGCAGGGGCCAAGAATCATGCTGATGTGCTGATTGTCTCTTCGAGGCTGCAGTATGGAACGCTCATGCATATTCTTGACAGGAATGACGGGGTTGTTAAGGGAGAGGAGTTGTACAGGTTTGCTATTGAGGCCTTTAACCTCACATCTCATTATGACACTGCCATCTTTAACTGGTTCAACCGCGATAAACAGATCACTTCATTTAAAAAGAGCATTCTGACTTCCGAATCATTGCGTTACGGTGAGAATCCTCATCAGAAGGGGCTCTTCTTCGGTAACCTGAAGGAAAACTTCGAGCATCTTCACGGTAAGGAGATATCATATAACAACCTGCTTGATATCGACGCTGCCCTATCACTTATTGATGAGTTCGATGAAACAACATGTGCAATACTGAAGCACAACAATGCCTGTGGCATTGCTTCGCGAAGCACTGTCAGGGAAGCCTGGGATGCTGCCCTGGCATGTGATCCGGTATCTGCCTTTGGCGGGGTGGCTGTAACAAACAGGGAGATTGACGCAGAGGCCGCAACAGAGATGGACAAGATATTTCTCGAGGTTGTGATGGCTCCCTCTTACACCGGAGAAGCCGTTGCAATCCTGAAACAGAAAAAGAACAGAATAATACTTCTTCGCAAACAGTCAGAGGCTGACAGGGAGACCTTCAGGTCAATGCTGGGAGGAGTGTTGTGGCAGGAGCGCGACAGAGCCAATGAATCTGCTGCCGGAATGAAACCGGTCACATCAAGGCATCCGTCTGATGATGAATATCAGGACCTTGTGTTTGCCAACAGGATAGTGAAACATAGCAGATCAAACGCAATTGTCCTTGCCAGGGATAAGCAACTTTGTGCCAGTGGTATTGGCCAGACCTCCAGGATTGATGCACTGCGCCAGGCAATTGAAAAAGCACACAGCTTCGGATTTTCGCTCGAAGGAGCAGTAATGGCCTCTGACGCTTTCTTTCCATTTCCTGATTCAGTAACCACAGCTCACAATGCCGGCATAACTGCCGTTGTTCAGCCGGGAGGCTCGGTACGCGATCAGGAATCAATAGATTACTGCAATAAAAACAATGTTGCAATGGTTTTTACAGGGATAAGACATTTTAAACATTAACTAGTATAAACAGAATTAGTATAAAAGATCCATGGGCTTATTTTCATTCCTTTCACAGGAGGTTGCGATAGACCTCGGCACAGCCAATACAAGCATAATTGCCAATGATAAACTTGTTGTTGATGAACCGTCGATAGTGGCTATAGACCGTAACACGGGCAAAATGATAGCCATAGGCGAGAGGGCGCGTCAGATGCATGGCAGAACACACGAGAACATACGCGTTATCAGGCCTCTGAGAGATGGCGTTATCGCTGACTTTAACGCGGCTGAACTTATGATCAGGGGGATGATAAAGTTGATCAACACCGGGCCAAAGTTCTTCTCTCCTTCGCTTAAAATGGTTGTTTGTATTCCCTCAGGAAGCACTGAGGTAGAGATCAGGGCTGTTCGCGACTCTTCAGAACATGCAGGGGGAAGGGATGTCTATCTGATATATGAGCCGATGGCTGCAGCAATAGGAATAGGCCTTGACGTAGAGGCTCCGGAAGGATGCATGGTGGTTGATATAGGAGGAGGCACAACGGAAATAGCCGTGATAGCCCTCGGAGGAATAGTATGCAACAAGTCAATACGCGTTGCCGGCGATGGATTTACGTCTGATATCCAGTCATATATGAGACATCAGCACAATATCAAGGTTGGAGAGAAGACAGCAGAGGATATCAAAATAGCCGTTGGGGCAGCCCTGCCTGATATTGATAGTCCGCCTGCCGACTATATTGTTCGCGGGCCTAACCTTATGACCTCGCTTCCAATTGAAATACCAGTCTCTTACCAGGAGATTGCATATTGTCTCGATAAGTCTCTGACCAAGGTTGAGGCTGCCATACTGCAGGTGCTTGAGCAAACCCCACCGGAACTCTATGCTGACATTGTAACAAGGGGGGTGTTCCTGGCAGGTGGCGGAGCTCTTCTCAGAGGTCTGGATAAACGTCTGACTGACAAAATAAATATTCCCTTCATTGTGGCAGAAGACCCGCTTCATTGTGTCGTAAGAGGAACAGGCGTTGCACTGAAGAACGTGGATAAGTTTCCTTTCCTGATGAGATAAGAAGATTACATGAATGAGAAGCCTGCTGAACTTCCTCCTCAGGTTTAAGACCCTGATTTTGTTCCTGATACTGGAAGTAGTGGCCCTGGTCATGATCTCCTCTTCTCATAACTATCACCAGTCTGTGACCTATGGTGCGGCAAGGTCTGTCTCAGGATTCTTTGCAAGGAGACTGGAGAACGGCCGTTCTTATTTCAGGCTGAAGCAGATAAATCAGCAGCTTGTTACAGAGAACCTGATATTGCGCAGAGAGATAGAAGAGTTGCGGCCCCTGCCCCAATCCGGGTTTATTACAGTCAGCGATACGGTAAAAGGTACCGCTTACAGTTATCTCACTGCTGCCGTTATTAATAACTCTGTCAATAAACAGAAAAACTTCATTACCCTTGACAGGGGGTCAATTCATGGCGTCACCACAGGCATGGGAGTAGCATCTGCAGAAGGAATTGCCGGTGTGGTGGTAGGGGTATCGCGCAAATATTCTGTCGCAATGTCACTTCTTAACACCGATTTCCGCCTCAGTGCCCGTTTTGCCCGCAACGATTATTTCGGATCTCTTGCCTGGGACGGCAAGAACTACCGGTTTGCGCAGTTATCTGAGATTCCTCATCATGTGGCTGTCAACCAGGGAGATACTATTGTGAGCAGCGGTTACTCAGCCATTTTCCCTGCAGGGCTTGTGATAGGGACACTCACCGGGGAACAGAAGAAGGGAGGCGACTTTGTCACCCTGAAGGTGCAGCTCTCCGCTGATTTGAAAAAGCTTACCAACGTGTACATCATAGGCGACATTAACCGTGTTGAGAGAGACACTATTGAGGCGGAGGTAATAAATGAATAGGGTACTGAATTATACAGTTGCATTTGTCGGACTGATATTGCTACAGCTGCTGATCTTTAATAATATTCAGCTCAGCGGATATATCAATCCTTATATATATGTAATGTTCATTCTTGTACTGCCGTTGAACATACCCTCATGGATTCTTCTTCTTCTTTCATTCATGACAGGGTTGGTGGTTGACCTTTTCTCCGGCACGTTTGGGGTGCATACCTTC
>JAKEGI010000018.1 GCA_022615595.1 Bacteroidales bacterium
ATAACCCCGAGGTTATTGAGCGGAAGCTGAAGTTCTCCCGCGCACTGCTGCTTGGCTATCCTGCCTGTCACCGAGCGGTCAACCTTATTTGTCAGCCAGTCTTTGCATGCAACCTCCTCCAGTTGCAGAACCGCACCGAGGTAACGCTCAGGGTCAGCCGGGTCGTACACTATTTCCCGGTACTTTTGCCCCGCGGAGCTATCGCGCATAACAGTCCGCGGAGGCTTGCCGAAGAAATCGCTTAACTGAAGGTCTATCGGCTTCTCGCCGGTAAGAGGATTGTAAAATGTAAACTGATGGTCTCCAGTGATCTCACCGATGACATATATGGGAGCCCGTTCGCGTTCTGCCACTGCCTTAAGATTACTGACATCATCCTTTCTCATCACCAGCCCCATCCTCTCCTGCGACTCGTTTCCGATGATCTCTCTTGCAGAAAGGGTAGGGTCCCCGACAGGCAGCTTGCTGATGTCTATCCTGCCTCCGGTTGCTTCGACAAGCTCAGAGAGGCAGTTCAGGTGACCTCCGGCGCCGTGATCATGCAATGAGATGACAGGATTATTATCACTTTCGGTCATTGCCCTGAGTGCGTTGTAAACCCTCTTCTGCATCTCCGGATTGGCACGCTGAACGGCATTTAGTTCTATGGCGCTTTCATAGGCTCCGGTATCAACCGAAGATACTGCTCCTCCACCCATCCCGATCCTGTAATTATCGCCTCCGAGCATCACGACAACATCACCCTTCTCAGGGATATCCTTTGTACTGTCTTTCTTTTTCCCCAGCCCTATGCCGCCGGCAAGCATGATCACCTTGTCAAAACCATAGCGTCTCATCTGGTCAAAATGCTCAAATGTGAACAATGATCCGCAGATGAGGGGCTGACCGAATTTATTGCCGAAATCGCTTGCCCCATTGGAGGCTTTGATAAGTATCTCTTCAGGTGTCTGGTAGAGCCATTGGCGAGGCTCTGTGCCCTTTTCCCACTCCCTTGGCCCGTCAGGCCGGGGGTATGAGGTCATGTAAACGGCTGTGCCGGCAATGGGCAGGGAGCCTTTACCCCCTGCAATGCGGTCACGTATCTCACCGCCTGTACCCGTCGATGCCCCGTTAAAAGGCTCAACCGTGGTGGGGAAATTATGGGTCTCGGCTTTAAGTGAAAGGACCGATTCAAATTTCTTTACTGTGAAAAAGTCAGGTTTATCCTGTGACCGGGGAGCAAACTGCTCCACAACAGGACCCTCAACGAAAGCACAGTTGTCCTTGTATGCCGAGACAACATGATTGGGATTGAGTTCCGTGGTTCGCTTAATTAGGCTGAAAAGAGATGATTGCTGTTCAATACCGTCTATTATAAACGTACCGTTAAAAATCTTATGTCTGCAATGTTCTGAGTTGACCTGCGAAAACCCGAATACTTCGCTGTCAGTCAATTTCCTGCCAATATGGTGACTCAGTTCTTCAAGGTATGTGACCTCTTCAATGCTGAGTGCCAGCCCCTCCTTCTCATTGTATGCTGCAATATCATCTATCAGGGAGACCTGTTCAGGCTCATGGTTTATTGTGAAGATTTCCTGGTCAAGATCATGATAGACCCGTTGAAGCATAGGATCATGTGGCGGGTCTGCAACTTCCGATGGAAGGAATTCTTCTATCCGCATGATGCCGTTCATTCCCATATTCTGAGTGATCTCTACGGCATTGGTGCTCCATGGAGTAACCATCTCGCGTCTTGGCCCGATGAAGGTTCCCTTCACAGTGCTGCTGTCAACAGGCCTGGCATTGCCGAAAAGCCATGTGAGTCTTTCCCTCTCATCCGGTGAGAGCTCTCTGTCAGCGCTGAGGGCTATTATGGTTCCGTTGGCAGGTTTAAAGAAGAGAATCATGAGGACTGGTATAATTGGTTGATAAATAGCCGAATAGCACAACAGCAACTATTCTGTCTATTACCCGCCAAATATAGTAAATATGGCTGAAGCGAAGAAATATCAGTCAGGGGATAAAGAGATATACTGAGTCTGCATCAGAAAGATTATCTTCCTCCTCCGTTACCGAACCTCGGGTTGACGACATTATTGTAAATCGACCCGAAGGTATAGGTTATACTAACCTCGCCACGGAGGCTGTAACTGGTTGCCTGCTCTTTAAGCCTCAGCAGTCTTTCAGCCTCAGACAATTCACCCTTCGCCAGAGAGAGCTGGTCATTGATATAACCGCCTCCTCCTCCGACAGAGAATGACAGACCTTTGATGATCCTCACCCTGACGCGGGCAAAGAGTTCAACAGAAGTCTTTGAAAGGTCATGAAGGTAACCTGAATAGGTTGTTGAGAGATTGATGTAACCCCACTTCTCCTGTACCTGGTATGCAATACCAACCCGTTGAAGAAAGAGGTGTTCCTCGGTTTTATTGTATATCGTACTGTCAATATAGTTGCTGTACTGGTAGCCAATTCCGTACTGAAACCTGAGCTGGTGGTGTGTGGCTTCTGAATAGGGAAAGAGATTATACTCCGCAGTAGGAAGGAAGGTGTTGTTGAACGAGTAATTCCGTGAGGTAGAGGAGCCAAGATCCCATCTCAGGCCAGCCGACCAGTGGTCAGAAATACTTTTTACCAGCAGGATGTCAATATTTCTAACACTCCTGATATATGCTGTATCCTCTTCTTCGTCAATATAGCGCTGGCGGCTGTAATTGTAGTCGACATCAACCTCAAGCTTGATCTCGGGTGTCACTTTTGAAATAAGCAGTGAGTTGTTAAACAGCACTCTCCTATATGATTCTTCAGCGGTGAACTCAGGATTGGTCTCAATCTCGAACACCCAGTTCCTCCAATTATCCTCTACCTCTTCCTCATCGAAGTTGCCGTTGTGTGAGATATTTATTTCATCGATGATCGGCGTTCTTGCAGCATACCTTAACAATCCGGCCTTGAGAAGGTTAGTCCGGTGTTCCCTTGTTTCAGAAGTGGTTGCATCAGGGGCGCTTGAATAACTAAGGGTATCATTCATTCCTTCGAAACGGTCAAGGCCCTGGAACTTATAAGTGAACATATTCCCTCCGCTTCCGGTATTCTGGCTTGTTACAAGGACATATACTTCCGCTTCCCTGACATCCCTTACATAGTTGACCCATGGTATCTCCTCACGCGTGTAATTCATGTCGCAGCCCCTGCAGTCGAGGAAGACATTCGGAGCATATTTTCTAAGGCTGTCTTTTTCAACCGGCTGTTCCTGCGCTAACAGTGAAGTAGAAAAGCCTGCAATAATCAATAGGTATAGTAGCTTTGGCATTTTTGCCGAGGGTTTTTCGGAAATGCAAAATAACCACCGGAACAATGATATACCAAATACTATTCGTTAAAAGATGTTATAGGATGATGGTGGCTCTGGCCGGGGCTCAGCGGGGGACTAATGTTTCTGTCGGCCCCGAGATCCCGATACATGCATTTCCGCCGGTACCGCTGAAGATGAGAGTGTCATTTTTCATGTCTGTCAGTTGCAGGTACACCTCCGAGGTCATGCTCTCCTCAATCCGCCCCCCCATAAGACCTGTGACAGGTGATGCCAGGGGTGCAGGTGTGTCGCTGCGTGATTTTACAACGAGCCTGCAGTGAGGGTTAACGAATTCAATCTCTGTATAAGACTCGTTGACAATAAGCCGTTTGATTGATGACTTGTTGTAAGTGGTAAATGAGTACAGAGTTTTATTAAACCATAATCCCGAGATAAAACCGGTGAATGAGCCGGTCAGCCACGGTATCCTGGCTACTGACGCCTTGAATGAAGTATTGGGAGTATCAAAGTGATTTGACTGTATCCAGATATATGCCGAGGGGAATGAATGACCCCAGTCTTTCTCGATGTATCCCCTGCCACCTGAGAAGTCAACCCTTTCACCGTTCAGATCCATTGAAATACCCGGGATGAAATAATGATCTTATTCTGTTGAAAGTGTTCATCTTCTAAGATCAGTCTCAGCAAGTGCTTTCCTGTAAGTATTCAACGCCCTTTCCCTTGCCAGTCTGTGGTTCCTCTAATGAATGAGATGCGCCTGTCATGCTTCTCCCCGAGCCTGTCGAGAATGTCTCTGTCAAAAATAAACAGGGGCAATACCCTGTAGCCTGATTTCAGGGCATGCCATAGCCCTGCATTGTCTTCAATGCGGCAAATATAGGGTTTAAACGGCAGAAAAAGTTAAGATGTACTGCCTGTGGTATCAGTAACCACCATGCTGCCTGCACCAGAAGAGTGCCCGTCACCGGATTTCCGATGCCTGCTGTCAGTTTGTCTTGAAATACTTATTGTAGATCTCCATATTTCTTTCCAGCAGCGTGACAGAGGTCTCATATGCTTTTTTACTGTCTTTTTCTTTCAGTGCAGCTATCAGTTCCTTCTGGTACTTCATGGTGTATTCCTTTTCTCCTTCAATATTGCCGTAAATGAGGTTTCTCATACGGGGAAGGAGTGAATATACTGGCTCGAGACTTATGATCACAATGGGATTGCCTGTCGCCTTTGATAGATTCATGTGGAACCGGTTTATAAGGTCGACCTCAAGCTGGGTGTTGTCAGGGTTGCACTTCTCGAGTTCATGCTGGTTCTTCTGCAGGGTACGGATATCTTCATCGCTCCTGTTGCGTGCTGCAAGTCTTGCCACTTCAGGTTCAAACAGACGCCTTACCTCGATTATCTGGAGTATCAGGTCTGAATTAAACCTCAGGTCGTAGAAGAGGTGAAGCGAGTTTATAGCGTCTTCGATCTTCAGCTCGGTGACATACATCCCGCTGCCTTTTCGTATGTCGATAAGACCTCGTGCGCTAAGCCTCCGCAACGCTTCCCTGAGAGCGGTCCGGCTTACAGCGAACTGGGCGCATAGCTCTTTTTCAGTTGGCAGTTTTGATCCGGGAAGAAGCTTTTTCTGCCTGATAGCCTCTTCGATCCTCCTTTCAATCTTCTGACTGAGTGTAAGTCCGGTGCCGATCTTGCTGAAAATATCATTCATTTTATTAAGGTTTATATTATGACAGGAATTATCTGTTTTTAGATTTGAGAACGATTACTGGTAGTGCTCCCGGTAAAACTCAAGTGCCTTTCTGACTGACCCGTGCTGCATGAGTAGTATCCTTGCCGCTTCTCTCTGGATATCAAGCTCCTCGACAATCATTCTTGTCCCGCGTTCAATAAGCTTTTTATTCACGAGTTGCATATTGACCATTTTATTCCCCTTGACCCTTCCAAGTTTTATCATAAGGGTTGTGGTAATCATATTAAGCACCATTTTCTGTGCTGTGCCTGCCTTCATCCTGGTGCTTCCCGTAACGAATTCAGGCCCCACGACAACGATAATGGGATACTGTGCGACCTCTGCCACATTACTGCCAGGGTTGCAGGTAATGCATCCGGTCAGTATCCCGTTTTCACGTGCTTTCTTAATACCTCCGATGACGTAGGGGGTTGTGCCCGAGGCAGCGATACCAATGACGGAATCCTTGGTGTTTATATTGAATATTTCAAGCTCTTTCCATGCCTTGTTGGGGTCATCTTCAGCTGATTCCACTGCTTTCCGGAGTGCCGTCTCACCACCTGCTATCAGCCCAATTACATGAGTGTCAGGAACACCGAAACTCGGAGGTATCTCTGATGCGTCAAGTACTCCGAGTCTGCCGCTTGTACCTGCTCCAAGATAAAAGAGCCGACCGCCCTTCTTCATCCTGACAAGGATATGGTTTATCAGTGTTTCAATCTGTGGCAGTGCCTTCGCTACAGCAAGGTGAACCTTTGAGTCTTCTTCATTGATGTTGACC
>JAKEGI010000191.1 GCA_022615595.1 Bacteroidales bacterium
AAAACAGCACTACAGAACTTAACAATAATGTGATTAATGTCAGGACCGGCAGTACAGGCCTGAACGCCCCTATAGCCGCACTTGTATAAAAAATTGTAACAAATCCTGCAGCCACAACTGCATAGAGTCCGCGGAAGATCCATACAGGCTCCAGAAGTATCAGGGCAACAAGAAAATAGGTTGCCATACCACCAAGGAACCAGGGAGTCATTGTGACAAGGGACGGATTTATCATGTTTGAGGGGAAGAAGATTGCACTTCCTGCAATGAACAGTCCCAAAACGGCCACGAAAAGGGCGAGCAGCACGGCTGCCCCGAATGCATGCATCCTTATAAGAATACCATTCTCTGAGACAGGCAGGTGAAAGGTCAGCTTAATCCTCTTATTTACTGTCTCAGGTATGTACTGGGCTATCGCAACTGCAAGCCCGATGGCAAAAGGCAGAAATTTCAGTATCCCGAAGTAGGTTGAACCCCTGAAAAGAAATGAATACCAGTAGTTTGCTGCATCGACAAACAGGATGTCGTGCCTCACCTTCAGAAATATATTGATCAGTGCCAGAAGGCTCAGTCCCAGGGAGATCAGCACAACGAGCCTGATCTTTATCCACTCTTTGTATATAATCGATTTAAACATATACTCAGTCCTTTATTAATATTTACGTGTCAGTCCAATAAAAGCATCCTCAAGAGACATCTTTACCTCCTCGAAACTGTGGTAGGCGATGCCTCTCTTTTTAAAATATCCCTTTACCTCCTCTTCAGTCGAATAGGTGTAGAACTCAATCTTGTCCTTCACCCTTTCAATATTCACCGCCATGCCGTCAAAGTCTACAACTGCATCATGATCTGCAAGTGAAATATTGAACTGTCTGAAGGTATTCAAGAACTGATCAATCGGCTGTTGAGCCAGAATCCTGTTGTAATCCATTATCATGACGTCATCAATCAGTCTCTCCATGTCCTGAATGATATGTGAAGTCACGAAAACAGTTTTATGCTCTGCCTTGGCATACTCACGCATATAGTCTATGAAGAGACGGCGATAGCCCGGGTCAAGCCCCATTGAAAAGTCGTCAAGTATAAGCAGATCAGGATTCTGTGCAAGGATGAGCCCCAGGGCGACCTGAGAGCGCTGGCCGCATGACATGCTCGATATCTTCTGCTTCGGTGTGACTTTCAGCTTTGACATCAGTTCCCAGTATGGGGCACTGTTCCACCCTTCGTAGAAACCGGAATAGAACTTTTCGATCTGATGGATATTCATGAAAGTATACTGCACATGTCCTTCAATCAGGAAGCCTATCCTTCTCTTTGTCTCAGGTGTGAGAAGCTGGGTATTCTCGCCGTAAATGAGACACTCCCCGGCACACGGTTGCAGGAATCCGTTCAGGATGTTTATGGTAGTGGACTTTCCAGTCCCGTTTTTTCCCAGCAGACCCAGGATCTTACCCTCTTCCACATTGAAGCTCAGGTTTTCATAAACCATCTTCTTTCCATAATAGTGGGTCAGGTTTTTACACTCTATTGCGTACATCGGAGTAGTTGTCAGTTATCGGTTGTCGGTTGTCGGTTTTACAGTGCCCTGCTCAGGGAAGGAGAAGGGGTTGGCAAGTTTGCCTGTGCGTCCGTCAGAATAGTGGAAGAGCAATGTATCTGCATTGACGGTGGTGAAAATCCTATCAGCTGTTGTCAATGAATCTATGAACAATACAGATCCGACCTCGGCACCCACCGAATCAAGTGAAGTTTCAAACCCGACCACGCCCTTGTCATTTGAAAGGTGACTGATAAGATAGCTGTATCGAGCTTTCAGTGAGGCGTTTGCTCCCATCCTGAGAACATACTGCATAATCACATCAGGTGAATACTTTGAAAATCCGTTGAAGTGTGAAGTGGTGGGAGTGAACATCTGTTCTGCATATTCTCTCTTTGATATTCTCACTGCAGGCTCCTCAAAGGTTATGACCTTATATGGCAGCTTGACACTGAAATCGTTGCCATTCGATGTAAAGCTCAGGTTTTTCGACTCTATCGCTTTCACAAGTGTCTCCTTGTCAGGTTCACTTCCGGCAGGGAAATATATCCGTATAATTACCGGACATGCGAACTCACTCTGGTAACCGCAGGCTTCTGTCTTCTGGTCAAGAAGGTGCTGAAGGTATGTGGCGTCAAGCGGATCAAAAAACTTATCGACGGTAAGTGAATAATAGGTTACTGAGTCGACATCTTTGGCGACACTTTTTATTATTCTCCTTTCAGGAACAAATAAAAGCTTCTGTAACTTTTCATCGTCGTAGAGAGTAGTATCGTACAGAATGTGCACGCTATGGCTGGCAACGTATGTTGAAACACCATAGACACCGGTCACTTTCCGCATCTGGTTGGCAAAAGCGGTAGAACTGCCAAAGCACTTGATGTTTTTCAGTCCGCTCATTTCGAATACTCCTGCTGATGCAATCTGTTCAGGTGTACCCCATTTCTGAGCTATTGTAGGAAGCTCGAACAGTGTGCCGGCAGTAATTCCCAGTATTATCAGCAGGCCGAGAACCAGACCCGGCAGCCACTTCATATTCTTCCTGTTTATCTGCAGCGTGTTTTTCTCGGGGCAGGCATAGAGGCAGTCACCACACAGGGTACAATCGGTATGGGTTACTTTAACCATGTTGGCAACATCAATTCCCTGGGGACATTTCACCGAGCAGAGGCCGCAGTCAATGCAACTGTCAGTATTGCGCGTGATATGGACCGGGTCAGGCCGCACCTTTTTCATCCTTGTTATCTCAAGTATGTAGCCTCCCGCTGTTATCACTATCAAAGGATAGAGATAAGGAATATCAAGGCCGACCAGAAGGAGAATGACGTATAATGCCATCACCCCCAGGAACCAGTATGAGAATTTGAAAATTGCCGACAGGGCTCCGAGGGGACAGAGATAACGGCACCAGAATAGCCTCATGAAGAAAGAACCAAGGACAAGTGCGACGATAGCCAGCAGGGCCCACAACAGGGCTACATCAGAGTCGAAGCCTGATGCTACCGCATAATAGGGGTCAAATTTTTTGCAGAAGAGCTCGCTTGATTTCAGAGTATAATAGAATGTCAGAAACAGAAGCGCATATTTAAAGAAACGAAGGGCGTAATCGATCCAGCCGGCAGGAGTGAATCTCACCTTCAGCCTGTCGCCAAGCTTACCTATCCACTCACTGATTGTGCCAAGCGGACAGATATATCCGCAGAAGAGCCTCGAGAAGAGCACTATGCCAATAAATAGTGCCACCCCCATCATTATCTGGGTGCTTGTCATTGAGCATGACAGGGAGTCCATTGTGAGATAGCTTCCCAATGCCTGTATCCCACCAAAAGGACAATAGGCTTCGAAATCAGGTGCATATGCTTTGTCAAACAAAAGGCGGAAGCCCATAAAAGTAAGGATACCGATAATCGCAAATTGATATATCAGTTTGTACCAGTTCTGTTTTTTCATGGTCTGATTAAATAATATTGGTATGGTTTAGTATGCAGAGGAAAAATGTCTGAATAACTGATCCTGCATGTCGGCAGGATTAAGGTGGTGGGTATCCATAAGCTCCTCCAGGGCACTTTTGAGCTGAGAATGGTTGCCCGGTGACAGGTTTTTGTAACTCTGAATCCCGACAAGGACCCCAAGGGATGAATAGACAACAAATACCATTGCCAGGAGAAGTATGCGTGATGAAGCTGACATTGCTTCGAGGCCGCCTCTCTTCTCAACAGCTATTCTTTTCATGATATCATCGGCAAAGTATTCAGGAGCTGTGATCCTCTCCTTTTTTATCTCTCCGGATATTTCCGATATATAATCTGACATGACCCTGTTTTATCTGTTAATGATTTAACACGTTCATACTAAAAAGACAAGTGTAATGACACAAACTTGCGGTATGATGAAAATTATTTTCCGATATTGTTAATACGTTCTCTTCTCGGACAATCGATTTTATTGCAGGTCTCACACTGATCCTCAAGCTGCATCATCTGCTTGAAAATCAGGGTCAGCCTTTGCTGCTGGTCATCGTTACAGATTGCCTTAAGGTTAACAAAATATTCGCTTGTATGTCTCCTGAGCGACGTGTTCAGAGTCCCTATTTTCTTTGCAAGGCTGTCAAGCACTGCCGGATCTGATTCAGGACGGGCAAGTTCTTCAATCATCGCAACGTTGGTCTCGCACATCATATCAAGAACGAGATTATAAGTCCGTAGCGTACGGTCGTTCTCAACAAGTACCTTCCTGTACTGTTCTTCATTCAGACCCAGTTCAGTACGAAGCATCTCCATTGAGTTCATGGCCACCGGATCAGTTATTTGACGGTCAGGAGATGATGATCTCAATATCAGAAAAGTGACAACGGCAGAAGTGATGATGAGCAGCAGCACCAGATTGAGCCATAGTAAAATCCTGTTGATTCTTTCAGGTATCATATCTTGAGATTTTTGTTTTGCAGTTGATCCGTTGAAGGAGGGCGGCACTTTCTCTTCAGGCTTGCCCTTGCCCTGAAGAGTAACGATTCCACAGACGGGAGTGACAGGTTAAGCACCCGGCAGATTTCCTTATAAGGCATATCCTCATAATGGTGCAGTATAAATGCTTTCTGCTGCATTGCAGGCAAAGAGGCTACAGCTTTGGCAAGTATCTCCTGTCTTTCGGCTGATTCAAGAGTCTCTCCTGGGTGATCATCAGACAAAGGTGTCACATGACTGCCGGCAGTGCCACTCTGCCCGAACAGGGCCTCTATCTGAAGCAGTGAACGAAAAAGAATATTCTGTGACTTTCTGAGATGGTTAATTGATTTATTAAGTGAAACCCGATAAAGCCAGTATGATACATCATCTTCAGCTCTCAGGCTTGCGGCTGACCTGTATGTTTCAATAAAGACCTCCTGAGATATGTCCTCAGCATCTTCACGTGACCGTAAGACCTTATAGCATGTATTGAGCACCAGGTCCTGATACTTGCCTATCAGTTCACGCATGGCACTGTTATCACCCCTGATAATAGACTTTATCAGCTCCTGATCACTCATCCCTGACCGGTGACAGATAAATAAAAAGTCGTGATCTTCTCTTCCCCTTCCCCATTGCGGTCATTTATTTCTTCCGGCCCAGCCTTTATCCCTGATGAAAGCTTCTGCTTCTTCCCTGGTCTTGAAGATATCACCCTCTTCCTCCCACCAGGTGTCACCATAAGCCAGGCCCATCTTGTCACAACCCTCACCTTCAAGAAGGCTGACACTCTCCACAGTCTTCATCTTTATCTTGTCAGGCTTAATGGCAATGACCCTGCATTTGACAGCTTTACCAAGTGTGCTGCCGTCAGCAAAGAAACCGATGACAATTCCATAGCATTCCGTTCCCTTTTCTACCCAGCTTAACTTAGCCTGAAGAGCAGGATCAAGTGCTACACTGGATGATGATACCTCTTTGTTTTCCGAAGCTGTAACCTTCTGACTGTTTTTATTGTCAGCGCATGAAGCAGCCGATAAGCCAAAAACAACAAATAAAGCAATTGACAGATTTCTCATTGTATAGTTCTTTAATTTCTTAATTCACCCTATACAAAAATAACTAATATCGCGAGATCAAAAAGCCAACTGGAGAAGATATCCGCGACAAACGTGAACCATGAATCAAAAACTTACCTTACAGAGGCAGGCAGCAAAAAACTTGCGGCCTGCAATAATGTTATAAAACATACAAAAAAGCAGCGACACCCGTTCAGGGCGTCGCTGTGACATATTCACCGGGACTTCAGACCGTTTGTTCTATCGCCCAGACAAATGCCCTGATGCCAACCTCTTCGTTGATGGCATCAATACGCCTGACAGCCTCAAGCAGAGGAGAGACCTTTTCCGGTTCGACGAAGGTCAAAACAACACCGTTTATCTCGGGCCATGTGTGCGTTCCAAGATGAGGCACACCGGTCTTTGATCCTGAACCCTCTACATTGTCCCA
>JAKEGI010000192.1 GCA_022615595.1 Bacteroidales bacterium
AGGACAGATACCTCCGTCTCTCTGCTGAATTTGATAACTACCGGAAAAGAACTCTGCGTGAAAAGATTGAACTGACCAAAGCTGCCGGAGAAAGCGTTCTGGTTACGATCCTGCCCGTCATTGATGATTTTGACAGGGCTATGAGTTCTTTACGCGACACTGAAAGCTGTACGGCTGTCAAGGAAGGCCTGCTACTCATCTATAATAAGATTGGAGAATTTCTCAGGCAGAACGGCGTCAGTGAGATGAGTGTGCTTGATAACCAGTTCAATGCTGACATTCATGAGGCAATCACCAATGTGGCTGTTGATGATGAGGCAAAAAGAGGAAAAGTGGTTGATGTCATCCAGAAGGGATACATGCTCAATGATAAAGTGATCCGGTTTCCGAAGGTGGTTGTTGGAGAATAAATAAGGAGTGGCGAAGCAAGAGATGTCGAAAAGAGACTATTACGAAATACTGGGAGTAAGCAAAGTGGCCTCCAAGGATGAGATTAAGAAGGCTTACAGAAAGCAGGCCCTGAAATTTCATCCAGACAAGAACCCTGGCAACAAAGAGGCAGAGGAGAAATTCAAGGAAGCTGCCGAAGCTTACGAGGTTCTCAGTAATGATGAGAAGAGGGCACGTTATGACCAGTTCGGGCATGCCGGCCTGGGGAATAACATGGGCGGCGGCTTCGGTGGCGGCATGACCATGGAAGACATCTTCTCCTCATTCGGCGATATCTTTGGCGATGCATTCGGAGGTGCATTCGGTTCTCGCAGAGGAGGAGGAAGATCGCGCCACGTGAACAAAGGCACCAATATCAGGGTGAAGGTAAAGCTTACCCTTGAGGAGTTTGCCGGAGGTGCTGAGAAGAAGATCAAGGTTGCGAAATATGTTACCTGCAACACCTGTCACGGCAGTGGTGCCGCCTCTGACAATGATGTGACGACATGCTCTGCCTGCAAGGGTACAGGCCAGACTACAAGGGTAATGAACACCATCCTGGGGCAGATGCAAACCACTGCAGCATGCAATGTCTGCGGAGGCGAGGGTAAGGTGATATCCAAAAAATGCCATAAATGCTACGGTGAAGGAATAACCCAGGCTGAGGAGGTGATACCATTGTCGATACCTGCAGGCCTCTCTCCCGGGATGCAGCTCTCTGTTTCAGGTAAGGGAAACGCAGCCAGAAGAGGAGGCATGAACGGTGATCTGATCGTCCTTATTGAGGAAGAACCGCACCAGGAACTGATACGAGAAGGCAATGACCTGATATACAACCTGTTCATCAGTATACCTGACGCTATCCTCGGAACAAATGTCGAGGTACCGACAATAGAAGGAAGGGTGAGGATCAAAATTGACCCGGGGACACAGGGCGGCAAGATACTGCGCCTGAGAGCCAAGGGACTGCCTGACGTTAACGGCTACGGCAGAGGCGACCTGCTTGTGAATGTAAATGTCTGGATCCCCAAAAGCCTCACCAGGGAGGAGCAGAAGATAATTGAACAGTATCGCAACTCAGCTACCTTTACACCAAAACCGGATGCTGACGACAAAGGTTTCTTCGACAGGGTAAAGAACTATTTTTCCTGATTGCATACACGCTTCGTTACAGGGTTGACAGGTGATATCCATTGTTGTCAACCTTTTTTATATATTTGGATTTCGCTTTCCGATACTTAACACTGGAATTACCATGCCCTTGTTTGAAGCACAGAATGTAACCAAGCGCTTTGCCACAATGACAGCGCTTGACGACGTGAGCATCAGCGTTCCGTCACAGAGTATTTACGGCCTTCTCGGGCCGAACGGTGCGGGTAAGACAACCCTGATCCGCATCATAAACCAGATTACTGCACCTGACACCGGAAGGGTGCTTCTTAATGGCCGGCCAATAAAACCGGAAGATGTTTTTAAGATAGGCTACCTGCCAGAAGAACGCGGCCTGTATAAGAAGATGAAGGTCGGTGAGCAGGCCCTGTATCTCGCCCAGCTCAAGGGACTTAACCGCCCTGAAGCAATGCACCGCCTTAAATACTGGTTCAAAAAACTTGAGATAACAGACTGGTGGGGTAAAAAGGTTGAAGAGCTGTCAAAGGGAATGCAGCAGAAGGTACAGTTTGTCACCACAGTGCTTCACGAGCCACAGCTTCTCATCTTCGACGAACCCTTCACCGGGTTCGACCCCATAAACGTAAAGGTCCTGAAGAACGAGATTCTGTTCCTCCGCGAAAGAGGCGCAACAATAATATTTTCAACCCATAATATGGCTTCAGTCGAGGAATTATGCGACAACATCACACTTATCAATAAGGCAAAGACTATTCTTGAGGGTAGCGTTGAGAAGATCCGCACTGAGTGGGCTGAGAATGAATATGAAGTTGTCTTTTCCGGTGAAGTCAGTCCTACGGGGAATGCTCACTATTCATTTGTCAGGTCATCATTCGAAGGTGGAAAGAGTTTTGTGAGGATCAAATCATCTGACGGAGGTGACACCAATGAGATAATAAAAGCAATGACTGCAGCTGGCACGGTTATCTCTTTCAATCCGGCACTGCCGTCAATGAATGATATTTTTATCAAGGTTGTTGAAACAAAAAACAGGGAAGCTTCCAATAACTAAGCCATGAACAAGATTTCCATCATCATCCAGAGAGAGTATATAACCAGGGTACGGAAGAGATCATTCATCATAATGACCTTCCTTACACCGCTGCTTATGGCCCTTATCTTTGTCATCCCTGCCCTGGTAATGTCAAATGAAGACAAGGACTTCAAGAAGATAGCTGTTATAGAGGACGGGGCCGACCTGTTCAATGGAGTCATCGCCGATACCAA
>JAKEGI010000193.1 GCA_022615595.1 Bacteroidales bacterium
AATAAAACGCCTGAAGGCATATAAGGTACCTGCCAAATGGGCGGGATGGCTGGCATGGCAGTGTGAACCGGTAAAAGAGAAGCCGGCTGCCTCAGAAGACACCACTAACAACGGCAAGGAGGCTTTGAAGGAGAACGGTAAAGAGAACAATAAGAAGCCTAAGGCTGAGTCTGAGGAGAATGGCTATGCACTTTACATCCGGGACCTGCTGCGCGGTATGACTGATACCGTTAAGTTCGTAACCGATTATGTTTTTGCCGAAGAGGCTGAGATGCTGATTCTTGCAACAACCGGCGACGATAAGGAAATGCAACCCGGTGTGATGCTGATAGACCTTAAAAAGGGTACCAGAACCTATATCTATACGGGCAAGGCAAAGTACAAGCAACTTTCAGTTGATAAAACCGGGCAGAGGGCTGCATTCATTGTCTCCCTCGATGAGAAGGACAAGGCGGGAAACACCTATTCACTCTGTTACTGGGGTGGCAAGGGGCTGGCAACGGTTGCTGCCGCAAAGGGTAGAGCCGGTATTCCTGAAGGATGGATCATCAATGAGAATGCCCGCCTCATTTTTGCAGAGAAGAGCCCCAGACTATATTTCGGAACATCACCTGAATATAAGCTCAAGGACACAACAATACTTGATGAAGACCGTCCTGTTGTCGATGTCTGGCATTATGCAGAAGGAGAGCTTCATACAGCACAGGTTGTCAACAAGCAACGAAACATGAAAAGGAATTTTATGGCTGTCTATCATACAAACCTGAATAAGGTGGTACAGCTGGCAACACCTGAGATGCCTGAGATTCAGCTTGCCGACAAGGGTGATGGGCCTAAGGCAGTGGCCTTTTCTGATCTTCCGTACCAGGTGCAGGCGATGTGGGAAAGCAATCCTGAGAGGCTTGATATCTGGCTGGTTGACGTAATGACCGGCACACCTGACAAGATCAAGGAGAATTACCGGGCAAGGATGCGTTTTTCCCCGGCCGGGAAATATCTTTACTGGTATCACTCTATAGACAGCTCATATTATACATATGATGTGACAGCCAAAAGAGAGTACCGCTTGACTTCACCTGCTACTCTTCCTGTCTTTGACGATGAGAATGATGTACCCAATCCTGCCGGATCCTATCCGGCTGCCGGATGGCTGAAGGATGACAAGGCCTTCCTTGTAGCAGACAAGTATGATATATGGTCACTTGACCCGGTGGCTGGAAGGGCTCCGGTAAACGTAACATTGAACGGCAGAGGGAATAAGGTTAACTACCGACTTCTTGATTTTGATCCTGAGAATGACTTTATTGATCCTTCCGTGAAGCAATATCTCCATGGTATCGATCAGGTTACTCGAGCCCAGGCAATTTATTCCCTTGACCTGAGAAAGAAAGAGACCCCTCTGAGACTGACCGGTGGTAATTACTCCTTCGGCAACCCTGTCAAGGCACGGAAGAGCTCAGCTCTCATATATACTAAGGAGGACTTCACGATGTTTCCTGATTACCTGATAACAGACCTCTCTTTTGCTGAAGAGAAACGGCTTACCAATGCCAACCCACAGCAGAAAGACTACCGGTGGGGCACTGCAGAAATGGTAAAGTGGGTCTCACTTGACGGACGCGAGGTTGAAGGGATGCTCTTCAAGCCTGATGATTTTGACCCTGAAAAAAAATATCCGATGATTGTCAATT
This sequence comes from Bacteroidales bacterium, assembly GCA_022615595.1. Taxonomy (GTDB): domain Bacteria; phylum Bacteroidota; class Bacteroidia; order Bacteroidales; family VadinHA17; genus SR-FBR-E99. Next base: position 1,692 of record JAKEGI010000193.1, read on the forward strand.
TCTATGAGAAAAGTTCCTCAGAGATATTCAGGCACAGGAACCTTGAGCCCGGCCGGTCGACTATTGACTACCATTACTATACAAGCAACGGCTACCTGGTATTTAATCCTGATGTTTATTATATCGATGGTTATCCGGGTCAGAGCGCATACAATTGTGTCATGCCGGGTATCATGTCGCTGGTTGACAGGGGATTTGTTGACGAGAAGCATATCGGGGCTCAGGGTCACAGCTGGGGAGGATACCAGGTTGCTTACCTTGCCACGCGGACCAGCCTTTTTGCTGCCATTGAGTCAGGTGCCCCTGTTGTAAACATGTACAGTGCCTACGGAGGCATACGCTGGGGAACAGGCCTCAGCCGCTCGTTTCAGTATGAGCATACACAGAGCCGCATCGGGGCTTCAATATGGGAGGCTCCCCACCTCTACTGGGAGAACTCTCCGCTGTTTGCCATAGACAAGATAGAGACCCCCATACTTATCATGGCCAATGATATGGACGATGCAGTACCATGGTACCAGGGGATCGAATTTTTCATTGCCATGCGCCGACTCGGCAAGCCTGCATGGCTGCTGAATTACAACGGCGAGCCCCATTGGCCACTGAAGGTGCCCAACAGGATCGACTTCCAGAAACGGATGTCACAGTTCTTCGGTCATTACCTCAAGGGTGAACCGATGCCTCCATGGATGAAAGAGGGCTTGCCGGTTACCGAAAAGGATTTTACGCTGGGATATTAATAAACATAATCGGTTTTTAATTAACGGGCAGAGACGTAGCATGCTACGTCTCTAACCGTTTTATCAATTATGATATATTTCAATTATTATTTTATCTCCTCCAGCACGAATCCCAGTCCGCGCAGTGTGCGCAACGCAAGGCCCTGGTCGGCCGAAAGATACTTCCTGAGCCTGCTGATGAAGACATCCATGCTGCGCCCCAGGAAATAGTCGTCTTCGCCCCATATCTCTGTCAGTATCTGCTCGCGGGTGAGTGTCTTGTTGCGGTTAATAATAAGATGCCTGAGAAGCTGCGCTTCCCTGAGAGTGAGCTTCTCCCTACCTTCCGGAGTGATCAGCTCAAGGGCATTGTACCGAAGGGTGCTCCGTGAGATAATATATTCGTCGTCAACGGTCGAATAGACCCGGCGGAGGATATTAGTTATTCTCAATATAAGCATCTCAGGATCAAAAGGCTTGGTAATATAGTCATCAGCTCCCAGCTTTAATCCTTTTATGATATCTTCACGCATGCTTTTGGCTGTCAGAAAGATAAAAGGTACGCCAGGTTCAGTCGTCCGCATCTTCTCAGCCAGCGTGAAACCGTCCATCTCGGGCATCATGACATCAAGCACACATATATCAGGCTTTTCAGATCGGAACAGGTCCCACGCCTCTCTGCCGTTTCGGCCTAGAACCACCTCAAAACCACTAAGTGTAACGTACTGTGAAAGTATATTACCAAAATCAATATCGTCTTCTGCAATTAATATTTTCATGACTTATGAGTTTATTGCGGTATGCTGATCCTGAAAGTTGTTCCACGGCCAGGCTTGCTGGTGACCGTGACATCACCTCCGTGTGCTGCTGCTATTCTTTTTACATAATAGAGCCCCAGGCCCAGCCCTTTTGTCTTGTGTATGTTGCCCTGTGTTATGCGGTAGAACTTTTCGAAAATATGATCGAGGTGTTCGCGCGATATGCCTGTACCGTTGTCCGAAACGGAGATCACCAGGTTGCCTCCTTCCGATGAGGCCGAAACCTTTATTACCGGGTCCTTTTCACAGTATTTTACGGCATTGGTAAGAAGATTGTTGATCATCGTCGTAAAATAGAGTATGTCAAGCTGAATTGTCATATCTGAGGTCCTGTATTCTTCTTCTATGACAGCGCATCCGTCACATGACGTCAGGAAGGCTGCAATGATCTGATGAATGAGCTCCTCCGGGTTGACTTTGTGTTTATCGAGCTCGAACTCGGTTCTTTCAAGAAGACTGACTTCAAGTATGGTATTGATGAGCTGGTTAAGGTGAATGCTCTGTTTCCCGATCAGCTTTGCCGTTTCAAGAACCTTGTCCGGATTTGTCAGGACCTGGTTCTTTTCAAGCGTCCGTCCGGCAACCGTTATTGTTGAGAGCGGTGTCTTGAGCTCATGAGTCATATTGTTTATGAAATCGGT